>RXJR01000024.1 GCA_003963305.1 Candidatus Melainabacteria bacterium
AACAACAACAACAACAACAACAACAACAACTTTACGTCGCTCGTGCAGCCACCGCCACTGAGTGGCACAAACAATAAGTTGACCAATCTGACGAACACAATAAACTCAGCAGCGCACCGAAAACAGCAGCAGCTTCAATCGTCGAAACACTTGCAATCTCCCCAGGCGCAAGTTGGACAAGCGCTTGCCAATCAAAGTAGCCAACGACTCTCTCTTGTTGGTCAACCTGTAACCAGACACACGACACCACTTTCAGCGCCACTCCCACCCGAACTTTCGCACGCGAATGTGCCGCGCAAGGTACAGTGGAACGGTAACTGCGGTCGAATCAGTCCGCGCGATATCTTCGTTATCATGCTCGTCAACCCACTCATGTGGCTTATGGTAAATTTCGGTTCCAACGCCCTGGGAATCGATGCGCAGCTTGCAGCGCATGCCGTTACGGTGCCGGCCGTCGTCACCAACGTGGACACTAACTTAAGCTCAAAAAATTACAGAGTGGTTGATTACAAATACACATTCAACGGCAAGGTCTATCACCAATCAGAGGAGCGCAGCATTAGTGCTCCCGAGTATACGAAGGGAAGTACTTATCCAATCGCAGTTCTGCCCTCAAACCCGACAATAAGAGAGCCACTGGGTGCTTCACCCGGCAAAAAGCTTAGCGTGGATAATACATTGTTCGCGCTAATGGCACTGGTCAATCTTATCATTCTGACAGCACTACTTTCACCGGCGCTCTGGCAAAGAATGCTGGCAAGAACTGGACAGGCCTTTAGAGCCAGAGTCGACAGTACTCGAGTACTCGGCGAGAAGCTTTGCGTGGCAGATTTGAGCTGGCTGATGAACGGTTCGACGGTTCGTCGAACCATTCAGATTTCAAAAGACGAGTACTTCTCCTTATGCGCTGGCGACACAGAGATTATTCTGTGCGACAAAAACGCAAACAACGTTGTGCTGTATCGCTTCTGCCGTTACAACGCAGTACCGCCCAGGGCGCCGGCTATAACAGTAATCAATCCGTAGAAACTGTAGCCAATTTTTCAGTGCAGGCGTCAGCCAGATCTTTGAAGAGCTCAGCCAGCTTAACGCTGAACTGGTCACCCGATTGATTGACGACTTCAATAACTCGAGAGCCGACTATGACACCGTCGACTCCAACCTCAAGCAATGCTGTAGCAGTTTGCTTGTTGGAGACACCAAAACCAGCACAGATGGGCAACGGAGATTGGCTCTTCAAGCGTCCGATTAATGACTTGAGATTGGAAAGATTATTGGCAGACTTGTCTGTACCGGTGACGCCCAATCGAGACACGAGATAAATGAAGCCACCAGCATTAGTGGCAATCTTAGCCAACCGCTCTTCCGTTGTTACTGGTGAAACGATAAATATCAAATCAACATCGTTGGCTTTTGCGATCGGCAAGACCTCGTCCGCACTCTCAACTGGCAGATCGGCAATCAAGACTCCGTCTATTCCTGCAACTTTTGCCTGTTGGAAGAAAGCCTCCACGCCAAAAGCCAATATGTTGTTGTAATAGACAAGAATTCCAATCGGAATCTCTCCATCTATTTTTCGCACTTCACTGATCAAGAAAAAAGCATCTGCTGTCTTGAAACCAGACTCGAGCGTGTCGAATGCCGCCTTGGCAATTACCGGACCGTCAGCAACCGGGTCGCTAAAAGGAAACCCCAGCTCCAGCGCAGATGCACCAGACTCGATCATCGTTTTAATAATGGCTAAGGACTTTTCCTTGTTCGGCCAACCCAGCACCGTGAACGGCATAAACGCCTTCACGTTTTCCGTTTTGAGCTTCTCGAAACGTCTCTCGTAACGCTTACTCATGCCTGAGAACCTCCGCCAGATCTTTGTCACCGCGACCGGATAAATTGATGAGCACACGACTGCCAGGTTTCAACTCCAGGCAAAGCTTCTTTGCATACGCCAGGGCATGAGCGCTCTCAAGCGCTGGAATAATGCCCTCTCGCCTCGACAATTCATTGAATGCAGCCAGTGCTTCTTTGTCGTCGACTGAAACATAGCGAGCGCGATTGATCTCTTGCAGGTAAGCGTGTTCAGGGCCGACAGAAGGATAATCGAGCCCGGCCGCAACGCTATGAGCCTCGATGATTTGTCCATCTTCATCTTGCAAAACCATGCTCTTCATGCCATGCAAACAACCCGGCTTGCCTTTGCTCAAGACAGCACCGTGTTTGGTGCTAGACAAACCATGCCCACCCGGTTCAACGCCAATCAATTTAACATCTGCATCATCCAAAAACGCAGAAAACATGCCGATCGCGTTGGAACCACCGCCGACGCAAGCGATCACGTAGTCTGGCAATGTCTGATAGCGTTCGAAAAATTGTTGACGCGCCTCTCTGCCGATAATACTCTGGAAGAACTTGACCAGTGTCGGGAATGGATGCGGACCAGCAGCTGTTCCAAGCAAGTAGTGCGTATCGCCGAGGTTGCTTATCCAGTCGCGCAGCGCTTCGTTAATGGCATCCTTGAGCGTCTTGCTTCCTGTTGTGACCGGATGCACCGTCGCTCCCATCAATCTCATGCGCTGAACGTTGGGCTGCTGTCTGGCAATATCGACCTCACCCATATAAATTTCTGTCTGCAAATCGAGCAAAGCACCTGCCATGGCACATGCGACACCATGCTGCCCAGCTCCTGTCTCGGCAATGATGCGCTTCTTGCCCATTGATTTAGCAAGCAGCGCTTGCCCCAGGGCATTGTTTGTTTTGTGCGCGCCACCATGCAGCAGGTCCTCACGCTTGAGAAAAATGTCGGCGCCCCAGAGGCGAGAAAGATTTTTGGCATAGTAGAGAGGAGTTGGACGTCCTGCATAATCTCGAAAGAGATTGCCGAGTTCGCCCATGAAGCCTTTATCTTCCTTAGCTACAAGAAAAGCCGACTCCAATTCTTCCAGCGCCGGCATGAGCGTTTCGGGCACATAAACGCCGCCGTAAGTACCAAAATATCCAAGCGTCTTCATCAGGAAATTGCCTCATTGACCAGATTCGCACCAGTTCCAAAACTATCTTTGACGGCATCGCAGAATGCGATCATCTTGTCCATCGCTTTCAGCCCGGGAGCAGTTTCGACACCAGATGCAACATCTAGTGCATAAGGATTAAGTCGGTTCAAAACCCGCCTCACATTCGTGTGATTCAACCCACCTGCAAAGAAGTAGGGGCGGCTCACATTCAGACTTTCCACGAGTTCAATTGCTTCATCGAGCCATTCAGAGAAATCCAAATCTTTCGGCTTATCAAAAAGTATGTAAGAACAAGACTTGTACGCATCTATTAGACGTTCCAGATCAAGAGCCTTGCTGCCAGCCTGCAACTCGATTACCTTAATCACCGGCATTTGCAACGTTCGGCAAAAATCTGGTGACTCCGCTCCATGAAGTTGAATAAAGTCAAATTTGTGTATTGAGGCTATGCGCTTGATCTCATCAAGCGAGCTGTTCTTAAAGACAGCAACAGTCCTGGCGCGCCCCGCAATTGCCTGCGAAATATCTGCGGCAGCAACTTCATCGACTTTACGGGCGCTGCTGTCGACAAAAATCAAGCCCAGATATGTCGCTCCAGCAGTTATTGCATTCAAGGCATCGGTCGAATTGGTGATGCCGCAGATTTTGACTAGAGTCATGATACGACTCCTGCTTTCGGCTGCAAACTCACAAACTCTGATAACAAAGCATCCATATTGTCACTCTTCATGAGAGCCGAACCGATCAAAAAATTTGAACAATAGGGAAGCAATCTCTCAATGTCTGCTCGCGCTAAAATTCCGCTTGCGGAAATTAAAATCGTACCTGCCGGTATGGACGCCGCAAGACGCTCAGTCGTGCTCAGATCCATCTGGAATGTGCCTAAATCACGATTGTTAATCATCATGATAGTTGGTTTGACTCGCAAGGCTCTTTGCACTTCTTCAGCCGTCTGCACTTCAACAACGGCATCCATTCCCAGGGAAGTGATGCACTGGTAAAGGCTGCGCAACTGAGCGTCGCTGAGAATTTTCACGATCAGCAAGACCGCACTGGCACCAGATTCCCGAGCTTCAAAGCACTGATATGGTGTAATCACAAAATCTTTGCAGAGAGTAGGTAACTGGCTTTTACTATTGACTGAAGACAAGAGTTCAAGACTGCCGCCAAAGTATTTGGCATCAGTCAACACAGAAATTGCTCTGGCGTGGCGGCTGTAACAATTGATTATTTCATCAACATTGACTTGCTCGCGCAATACGCCAGCCGACGGCGATTTCGGTTTGAGTTCGCAAATCAAGTTCACCCCGGGCTGATTTAGCGCAGCAGCAAATTCGTGATTTGCCTTAGCAACACGCAGTCGGATTGAATCGAGCTCACGTCGCCGCATGCGCTCAGACAATTCGGATTTCTTATTCTCAACGATTTCAGCTAGCGAACCAGGCATAAGCCCTCCGGCATTCCTCATATTTAGCCGCCACAGCGCCTGTGAGCAGAAGCTCTTTAGCCAGAGCCACGCCATCGTCCATGATGCCGACCTTATCCGCCACAAGGAATCCGGCAGCGGCATTGGCCCAGACCAAATTCATGAAGTAAGGCTCCGCGCTGCCGACAAGAACCTGGTGAAAGACTTCGTGGCTGTATTCAGGAGTCATAATGTCCTGATCTTCCTCGATGTCATCAACAGGTGGCACAGTCATCGTCTCCGCCTTGCCATTAAAGATGTGAATATAACTACTGGTGGTGCAGGGATCGAATTCATCCAGCCCCCGCTCGGATCGCACCACAATTGCCCGCTCGGTAAACGAATCCGAAAGCAAATAGTCGGCCACCAGCCGCTGGATCAGTTCATCACTCGTACCCATGACGCGCCTTTTTGGATTGAGCGGATGCAGCAGGGGACCAATCGAGTTGAAAATACTGGGACCCGGCAAGGTGCGCCGAATTGCTGACAGTTTCGCCAGCGCCGGATAGTAATGAGGGGCGTAGAGAAAGACCAGCCCAACATTATCAAGCAATTCATTGATATGCTCGTAAGGTATAGAAGCGGGTATGCCCAGAGCTTCCAACAAATCGAAACTGCCGCTCAGACTGCTCGAGGCTCGATTGCCGAACTTCGCCACTCTAACGCCACCAGCAGCCAGCACAAAGGCCACTGTTGTCGATGTATTGAAGTGAGGTAATCCGCTCCCGCCAGTGCCACTGCAATCAAGAGCATCTGTCGCTCCGTCGAACTGCAGAGCACATTTTTCTTTCAGCGATCTGATGAACGAGGTCAATATGCGCAAGTCGATTCTGTCGCTGCTCAAATCGATCAAAACCTGTCGAATCTTGTCGTCAGGCAGTTCGCAATCGACCAGGCTGGTTATGGTATCTTCGCTCAGCATTTGTCGATGAAATTCTCCAACATCTTCTGCCCTTGCGGCGTACCAATCGACTCAGGGTGAAACTGAACTCCATAAAGACGGTCAGATTTGTGCTGCAAGGCCATGATCAGCCCCTGACCTTCCTCTTGCGCTGTCACGGTTATTTCGACAGGCACTGTGGACAGTTCAGCAATCAGAGAATGATAGCGCATCGCCTCGAATTCATCCCCGATACCATCGAAAAGCGGTGAAGTGCTCTTCACTCGAATTTTACTTGTCTTTCCATGAATGATCTGGGGCGCCCGAACGACTTTGCCACCGAGATGATGCACAATGCCCTGATGCCCCAGGCACACTCCCAATACGGCTGATTTCAGGCTCTTGCGATTCAAAATTACGTCTTTGCAAACGCCGAAGTCCGAATCGTTTCCGGGGTGTCCGGGACCAGGCGAGAGCACGACATGGTCCGGATTCAAGTTACGAAGCTCTTCGAATGTGATCTCGTCATTGCGAAATACTCTAATCGGCTCCGAGATAAGAGGTTGCAACATCTGGAATAAATTGAAAGTGAACGAATCATAGTTGTCAATGATTACCAGGCTCATTTGCTGCTCACCTCCGCATATTTAACGGCTTGCAGCAAGCTCTTCGCCTTATTGCGGGTCTCTCGGTACTCCATTGTCGGATCGGAGTCATAGACGATTCCCGCCCCAGCGTTAACGTGCACCTGATTGTCTTTTACAAGCGCTGAACGAATGGCAATCGCGCCGTCCATGTTTCCAAGCAGGTCAAAATAACCCACTGCTCCGGAATAAATGCCACGCTGCTCCGGCTCCAATTTCGAAAGTAACTGCATGGCGCGGATTTTAGGCGCACCAGATACAGTACCAGCAGGAAAACAACTGCGAAAGGCGTCGAAACAAGTCTTTTCTTTAGAGAGCACGCCGTATACTTCGGTGAACAAATGCATTACGTGCGTATATCTGGTCAGACAGGCGATCTCACCGACTTTGACCGTGCCGGCGGTGCAGACTCGCCCCAGATCGTTTCGGCCCAGATCGACAAGCATGCGGTGCTCCGCCATCTCCTTCTCGTCGGCCTTGAGCTCCTGGGCCAAACGATGATCGGCATCGTCGTCAACACCGCGCGGACGAGTGCCGGCAATGGCACGCAGCAAAACATGTCCGTTCTGAGAGCGCACAAATGTTTCGGGCGATGATCCCAGATAGACGAAGTCAGGACATTTTAGAAAGTATGCATAGGGTGATGGGTTGGTGGCCTGCAGCGCGCGATAAATATTGATAGCAGGAATAGAACAAGGCGCAGAGAACCGCTGCGAGAGAACAATCTGGAAGGCCTGACCCTCGGCGATAAATTCTTTCGTCGCGGCTACGGCATCTGTAAATTGCTTCTCGCTGAATGGACCGGTGACGTTATGAAAGATCTGTTCTTCATTTAATGCCTGCGAAGGAATCTCTTGCGGCGGCAACTTGACCGGCGAGAGAGCCTGCTCCAGAAGCTGCCTGGCGTGCGCCTCTCCGCGATGCGAAACAAATGAAACTTTTCGATATTGTTGGTCGAAAATTACTACCGAATCGTACAATCCATAACGGGCGTCTGGCACCTCGTATGGCGCAGATTGCTGACGCGGGATATTCTCCAGTGCCGTAACCACACCGTAGCCCATATAACCAACCAGACCGCCGATGAAGGGCAGCTCGAGCTTCTGTATGATCGAACCTTTCAAGAATTTTCGCAGCTCTTCCTCGCTGCCGAACGTAGACTTTACGAATTCATCCACCTGCAAACGTAAAAGCTCAATTGGATCGACCGCATCGATAGTGCTCACTTGCCCGCGATGATCGGCGGTCTCAGCCACCCCATCCTTTAGAGAGATAGTGCGAATCGGATCGATCCCGACCAGTGAGAAACGCGCTAACCGTCCGTCGCCTTCGGTACTCTCAAACAAAAATCCGTCTTTCGAGAGCTGACTGAGGTTGTGGAAAACAGAAACAGGCGTGCCAAAGTCAGACGCGACGGTGATAACGGCAGTATTGATAGCGGTTTTGATGTCAGATTCCAGATTCTGAGTTCCTGATTTGTTCATGGTAGGTTGCACTTCCTTTTATCCGAGACAAAAAACAAACGACCGCAAGCTCCATAACAGGTAAGCTTGCGGTCAATGAATTCGGTTTGGTGTTCGAAAGCGACTACCAACCGGGCATAAGCTTACCTGGCTGTTGCGACCAGCGCCACCAACCTTTAAAGCCAGGCAAATTTGTCTCGAGTTGGATCATTGTTCCGAGCAGTGCTTTCCGGTTTCTACCTTCGAGCTGCCATGGTAGCACAAGGGTAGAGAATGGCAAGCTGTTTTCAACTTTTGCAAAGTTAATGACTGTCTTGAGAAGTTTACGGGGCACCCGATTACGGAACGAAGTAGCTGACGATCCATAACGCGCCGATGAACAAGAAGACAAAACCAATGCGCGTCCCCATCGAAACTCCATTGTTGCGCTCCCCAGCAGCCTTGCTTGCCCGTCCCATGAGGAAAAACATAAACGCCATACCAATACAAAAAATTGGTGTGAAATAATGCAGCAACCAGATCGGTGTATTACTCGGCAGACGCACGATGCACAATTTGGGAGGTCTGCCGGCTTGGGAAGCGTTGATAGGCTCCGGCAAAAACTGTTTACCGTTGCTGAATGCCACTAAATAGATCGTTCCGGGAACGGAGCCTGCAATGAATTTGCTGTTGCGATCGAATGCGTGAGCAAAGAATTTACGCACTTCGCCGCCGGGCAATTTTTCAATCGCGCGTAAACAGTGGATACCACCGCCATACGGAGCCGCTTCTCTCAGCCATTTTCCATTTTCAGCAGACTCGAGAATTTTCTCGAGCGGTAAATTGTTCACAGGAACGTCGACAAAATCCTGCACATTCTCGCTGCCACTCTCGAGCCGATCGATAGAGGGAGTCTCAGGTCTGAGGCTGACGGGATTCTGCGATAGTTCTCCCAATTGAATTTCGCCCTGACGGCTTGGATATTCGCGTCGCTGTTGAAACCAGGAGCTGGCAATCTTCGAAATCAGTTCAAGCTGGCGCACCACCTTTAGCTCAGGTCCGTTCTTAGCGTATAGAACCGTACCGTCCTCGCGTTGCAAACCAAGGGGCGTCTCTTCGAACCAGATTTCTCTGTTCAGCAGCGAGCTCAGAATGGACTCCTTGAAGTCCATCAGATCTGGTCCCATGGCGGTGACAGTGGCAACAAAGGTTTGATTTCCAACTTTGTAGGTCGGGTCACCATTTGCCGAAATAACAAGGTCAATCTGACCGTCCGAAGTCTTGTATGCAGTGCCCTTCAGATGATTCAGTTGTGTTGGTTTCGTTGAACTGGTGTTCAATACATTGAGCATCATGAAACCACAGAAAATCAAAACACCGACGACAATGAGCGACATCACAACGCCACTGGCTCGCTGCATCGAAATCAGCAGGCTCTGCATTGCATCGCTTTTAGTTCCATCTTTCTTCTTGCCCGGCCGCGAACGTGGAAGATCCGCTGGAGGTGTTGGAGGTTCGACGTCTTTGAAGCGACTGGAGCGAGTTGCACCTGTCCTGACCGGCGCCGACTCAATACTTTCGGATGGAAGAGCCTTCACTTCAGGCAAAGGTCTGTTCAATGTTGCCATAGATGACTGCGACATCGTGTTGGCGCGTCGAAATAACGTCTCGGCATCGGCGTCGAGTCCGAGCTGCTGATAAGTCGATGCCAGACGCAGCACCATATCAATAACCATTGGGTGCTTGCGCCCAAGCACCTTTTCGCCGATGACGAGCAACCGCTTGTAGTGCGCCATCGCCTCGGTGTAACGGCCCATCTGATAATAAATGTCACCGAGACTTTGCAGGCAGGCGATAGTATCGGGATCGCTGGCACCGAAATTGCGTTCCAGCACCTCGAATGCCCTGCGGTAGATAGGCTCGGCAGCACTGTAGTTCTTCTGCTTAAACGCCTGCGCGGCATACTCTAACGATGCTACGACATCGCTAAGTTCTCGTTCTGAATCTCCGGCAGGCATCCACTAATCTCGGGTACTGTCATAAAAAACATACCCGAAATCGGTGGATAATCCCAGGAAATAGTCACCGATTCCGACTTGTCTGACTGCTCTGAGTGCCATGGTAATTGAAGAAGCTTCCGCTTAAAATGGCTCGGCGAGCGGCTTGAATGTCGGCTTCAGACATAGCATAAGAGCCGACAGACCTGACCATGGCTCGCCCTCCTCTCGGCAACATACCGGTCTGGTTAGAGTCGGCAGCGTGTGAGTTGTAAGCATTAGAGACACCACTCTGTGCAGCAGTCCAGGAGTCTACCGTTGAGTTTGGTGCAGATACCCCGTTTGAATAGTCAAACGGTTGGTTGGAAAATCCGGGGTTGTTTCCGGCAGCAACGCCGCCTGAAATGTTCTCTCCTTGATTGATTGCTGGGTAGTCGAAGTTGTACTGAGAACTAACCGATGGCGCTGCACCGGGTGCTTTATAGGCAATCTGATTTCTTGCCGAACTCGGCACCGCGTACATCTGCCCTTGCGCTTGTGCGCATTGCGGCAGAAGCGCGCAAACGAGAGCTAGCAGCATTGCTGCTAAAAGTGGTTGCATAGTAACCTCCCAAGTTGCAAGGCAACTTCGGCAGTGAGAATCTGGTAATGGAGCTAATCGGGCTCCATGTCAGTTATATACGGGTACGAATATTTTTGGACAATCGGTCAGAAATTTCGGTCAAGAATTTTCGGTCAAAAAAAAATTTCGATCAAGCGTTTCGGTCGGCATCATCATACGATCTGCCACCAAATATAGTGCTTCGCCCTGGAGCGCAAGTCGGCGAGGACATGACCCACGCCCCAGCTACGAAGCTCCTGAACCTTAGTGGAAGGTATCGACGTCAGTTTGCGCTTGAATCAAGCGCCAATATTTGGCCAGGTCGGCACTTGGTTCTGGTGGTCTTCTAAATCCTTCTCCAGTCCCGTATGGATTGTGAATAGTCCAGGAATCTTTTACTGCTTCGGCATATTTCTTAGCATCGGCATCGATCTTAGCAATTTGTTCGGGAGTCATGTGAGAACGTACTTCAGCGGTAATCTTCTTCTCTTGCTCTCGTGCGCGCTGCTGCACCAATTCATGCATTGGGCACTTAGGGGCCTCGGGGAATTCACCAGGCATAAGTGTCATTTGCAGTCCCCAGTTGCTCACTGCATCTTTATACTTCTGAATCGCTTTCTCTTCCTCTTCGTAAGCCTTGTACTTGGCTTGCTCCTTTGGATCTTTGCTGTTCTTCATGCCTTCGACGACCTTTTCCTGGATCTGCTCGTCGAGTGTCTGGTGATGCTTGCCAAAAAATTCCTGTACACCATGCCAGACTTTTTCCAAGCCGGTGGCATGATCTTTGGCTTCCTGTCCGAACCCTGTCAAATCAACTTGCGGTAGAAATTGCGAAACATCCTTCAAACCCTTATCGAGCTGTTTGAAAATGTGCTGGCTGCCTTGATCGTAAATTCCAATACGTGTGCTCTCCAGAACGTCAATTTTTTCTGCAGTGCGCACGCGTTCGGATGGATCTTCTAGTAATTGTTTAAAGCTCATGATGCAGCTCCTGGTAAAATCGGGCGGGCCACAAGATTCTGACAACAAATGTTGTCGGGGTGTTTCTTATGGAGAGAAAGGCATCTCTGAGGCTAATATATGCGACCGCTCGTGACAACCTTGTGACAACTGCGTGACACTCGGAAAAGCGGAGAGCCTCCGCCTCGAAAATGAAGACGGAGGATTTTTTCAGACTCGCATTGCACTGCAGCTAGTTGGGATAGCCCCAGGCGTCCGGCAGCGCGCTGCGATGACCGGTCGTCAATCCGGGGTTATAGATTCCGCGCTCGATTCTATGACTCTCGTCGAATCCGTAGAACGGAGGGGGTCCGTCGTAGCCCTCGTCTCCATAGATCAAATCAGCATTGCCGGCGGAATTGCGCACAAAGCTATCGGTCGATGTGGGAGGCAAAAACATCAGGCGTCCGAAAGTGCGATCGAGAATCGCTGTTCTCGCCGGAGCCATGACAACTCCCTGCGTCCCCGTCGTGCGCGGTGCGCCATGAACAGGTCGGCGTGTCGGGCCTGACGCGTTGCCGTAGGTTCCGCCCGTTCCTGATGTGCCGACTCCACCTGAAACACCCGACTCAACACTCTGAGAATAATTGGCCGACGCAGCAGAAAGACTGGAGGCACCCAGATCGAATTCCTGATAAGCCCCTGAAACTGGTGCGGCATAAGCGATGTCTGATTCGGCAGCCTGCGCGGGGGCATTAAAGAACATGAGGGCTGCAAATCCAAGAACTTGTAATTCAATTTCTCGTCCTGATTTGTTTTTTCGATGCATTGCTTTATCTCTCGAGAGGAACGACATCCTGCACATGTCCATGATGAGAGACTGGAGCATCATAAGACTGGAATAAGCCGTGAATTATTTGGGTATGTGTTCAGACTGGCTCGACTGGACTGAGATGGGCGCGGTTGAGACCTCTAAGAGGCTGTATTCACCTTCGTCTTTGACTTTCCGAAGCCCCGGACATACCGCCGGTAAAAGGTCTGAGACGCTGCTTTCCGCAATCAGCACATGCGGCGCCGGCGTGTCTCGCACAAATCGCAGGTAATCATCGACGGTGGAAAGACTGTTTATAGGTTTGCGCACATAAAACAGAGAGCCCGGAGCAAATCGTAAGAAACTTCCGACGCTTGAATTCTGAGCGGCGACAGTGCGGTACAGAGAGCGAAGAGATCTATTTTTCACCTCGTCATAGCAATGCAACGATGCGGCCAGCGAAGCAGTAATACCCAGCGACAGACCACAAACACTGATAGTCAAAACTTGAGCTGAGCGACGCGCCCTGTGCGCGAAAAAAGTGACAAAAGGAGCAATCGCCAGAGAGAGTGCAAGAACCAAAAGGTCATTTCGATCACATCTGAATCTAAACAGCAAAGCAGCCCCGACTGGTGCTGCAAGCAAAATGAAATTGGCTATCGAGGCTGATAGCACTATTCTTGAGGTTTTTCCAAGTCGAATCAAATAGTCCATCGAAATAGCCACAAGCACCGACATTGGAACGGCGCAAGGCACAATGTAAGTAGCCAACTTCGCTGAAGACAGGGAGAACGCCGTCAGGATCACAGCTATCCAGACCATAGAAAATCGCACCAGCCTGGAACGAATCCGAGTAGCAGGGCCAAATAATTGACGGACCGGTGAGACGAAACCAGTAAGAAACGAAGTCCACGGCAATGTACCGACCGCAAACACAACCAGATAAAAGTACCAGGGCTCCTGGTGACTGAGAGCTCCCTGCAAGCGGGAGAAATGCTGCCTTACGAAAAACTCCTGAAAGAAGGCACCCCGTGTATGCACGCACTCGTAGAGGTACCACGGCAAATTCACAGCCATAATTATGGCCAGAGCGCTGAACACGCCGAATGATGAGAGCCCGGCAAACAACTTGAAAAAGTAATCTGCAAAAGGCGGTTTTGCTGAGGCTGCCGAATGGTTCGACGACAACACCGCAGATGGTGCCACAGCAGCCCCAATCAGCTGTTTCAAAAGTATTATTGCAACAACCAAAACTATAGCAATTGGGCCTTTAATCAGAACGGCTAATGCCAACAGGAAATAGCCCAGAAGTAAATAATGCCCATTCGCGCTGGTGCAGGCATAGTAAAAAATAGACAACAGCGAACTGCTCAAACATGCACTCAGAGGCATATCGGTCAAGCTAAGACGCCCGACAATTCCGAAAAGTGGCATCGTCAGCAAAACCAGCGCACTGAAAAAGCCGACCCGACGAAGATGTAGTTTCGAAAGTATATATCCAGTAAAGAGCGCTGAGGCGATAGCAGCAAGTGCCGACGGCAATCGAGCCGCGAATTCGCTGATTCCAAATAACTTGTAAGCACCGATTATTAGCCAGTAAATGCCAATCGGTTTCTCGAAAAAAGTGTGGAAATTCAAATAGGGAGTAAGGAATTCCCGCCTTTCCAACATCTCACGGGAGGCTTCAGTATAAAAGCCTTCGCTTGGATCAATAACACCAAATAAATTCAACGAAAGGAGCAGACCCAGCGACGCCAGCGCGAAGCTGATTATGACCCATTTCTGATACTCTCTAGAAAGCATCGTCTTTGATTCCAACCAATATTCCGTTCAGATTTATTCAGTTAATGCAGTCAGGACCGCGCTGGTAGTTTCCTCAGCGCACGGGCTATTCATCGAACTTACGGTTATGAGCAGCTCCGTACAGTCGTCGCAACCGGGCACACAAGTAATAACAATGCTGTGAGAGCCGCGATCGAACAACTGCCCGGTTAGACCGTCCTGGCAGGTTTCCACAATGTTCCACCCCAGACTTTCGAGCCTTTTTGCAAAGTGCCTCAGCGCCTGCTTTGAACCTGCGGCAAATGTGACCTTTTTGTCAACGACGCATACATCAGGTGTGTACATCTCATGACCCTCACGATACTTTCGAGGAGTGACGCAATGATCTTTGTCGCGGCAGTAAACCGGCGCGATAGAATTTCGCAATATCGGCATATGTGGGACGAACTGTCGTTCCCAGAACGAAATCTGCGAATGGAAATACAACGTTCATGTTTTTTGATGGATACTTATGATGCATCAGGTGGTGGCGCGCCAAATATTTATAGACAGGCCACTGACTGAAAAAACGCCCCTCAGGCTTGTGCATCTCCAGATGAATCAAGTTCCAGATCATGTGATGCAGCGCCACCACTAGAACAAAAACAACCGCTCCAATTTTTGATATCAACGAAATAAACAGCGCAAATATCAGGGACTCGGCAACGCCTTCAGGAACACTCAAACGAATACCCTTGTCTTCGCCTTTAGCCACAGGGCTATCTGTAAAGGCAACAGCATATGTTGAATGGTGCAAACCAGCGTGATGACGAAACACTTTTTCCAACGCTGGAATTTTGCTGGCCAAGAAAAAGCGCTGGTGCATAATGCGTGCGTGCACCTGGTGTTCAACGAACGACATGAGCACGCAAGAAAAGACAAACCATACAAAACACTGGACGAAGAACATCGGATACCTTCAAAACCATGATCAAAGCTAAGCGGACAAGCAAGTGATCTCATCTTCAGCGTAATAGGGAAAGGTGTGTTTCTGGTGTAGAAAGTGAATTCGTCAGGCTAGCGGCAACAAAATTTTGAAAGTCGACCCCTGACCGGATTCACTGGTAACACTGAGGGAACCTTTATATTTTTGAACGATCGTTTGAGCGATCGACAGTCCTAAACCACTGCCAGTACTACCTGTAGCGATATTCGCGGCGTTTGCACCTGTGGTTCCTGAGCGTGCTTTATCGGCTCGCCAGAAGCGGTCGAAGATTCTTGTCTGGTCCTCAGGACCGATGCCGACACCAAAATCTTGAACCTCAATCTGGACAAGGGATTTGTGCGCTTTCAAAAAGACCATCACCTTCGATTCCGATGGCGAATACTGAATGGCATTTTTTACAACGTTGGACAAGACCCTCTTGACGTCGACGTCAGATACTGAAACCTTCAAATCGGGGTTCTCGACGTGAGGAACAATCTGAATATTTTTTTGCTCAGCAAAAATAGATAATTCGGCAAGCACTTCAGTAAGCAACACTCCCAAGGTGGAACGCTCCTCCACTTGCGGTTCAATTGCCTCTACTCGAGCCAAGAGCAAAAGATCTTGCACGGTTCTATTCATCTGCTGCGCCGCATCGGAGATGGAAGAAATCAATTGTTTCTCCTGAGGTTCCAGCTGCGAATACTGGGCCAGAACATCAGCGTTCATCTTAATGGCAGTGATCGGTGACTTTAATTCATGAGACGCATCAGCCGTAAATTGAGAGAGCTTCTCAATTACGTTTCGCGCACATTTTAATGCCTCTTTCACAATCAGCCAGGTTGCCAGCGCCGTAAGTCCAAGACTGGACAGGAGCGCGAAGACAAGCCCATTTCGCAATCGCTCGCGCGCACGGTCAGTAAATTCCATAGACATGCCCGTACGAACATAGCCAACCAATTTCCCTTTGCGAAATACAGGTTCTGTAAGCAGTATTGCGTGCGGTTCCTTTTGCGTTTCAAAACCGGCCGTTACTGACAATGGCAAATTGAGCTTGATTCCGCCCTTCGAGGCTAGCAACGTCCCATCGTCGCTATACCATTGCAGGCCGAGGCTCTGTTGATTGACTACAGGTCCATGTTGCTCGAGAACATCCGGTATCTTGCCCTCCCTGTCAGTAAACGCATGCTCTCGAGCCTCCTCATCAGGCGGCTCGATTGATGTACTGATTGTCCGACTGAAGGTTTGCAGGTTCTTCTTGTCCTCAACTTCAAGTTGATGACTCACCCACCAGTAAACAGCCACAGCAAAGAAACTAAATAGAACAAGAAAGACCGTAATGATAAGTGCAGTTAAACGGCGACCCAGGGCATCAAGCATTTTTTCTAAGCCTGTATCCCATGCCGTACACGGTCTCTATAATATCTTTGGAAGCTCCAACGGCTTTCAGTTTGCCGCGCAGCCCTTTCATATGCGTCTTAATGATATCGTCGCTGATTGACGTATTGTGTCGCCACAAAAGATCGATCAGGTCCTGCTTATCATAGACTTTCGAAGGGTTGGCTAGAAAGTGGGCCAGAAGCCGATATTCAGTAGGTGTCAGCTTGATCGGAGTACCACGAAAACGAGCGATGCAGGCATTTTGATCTACTTCCAGATCTTCATAGGACAGAATCGGGCGATCGAGTTCGCGCCCACGCCTGGAAATAGCTTTGATTCTCGCACTCAACTCACTGAGCTCGAACGGCTTAGCAAGATAATCATCGGCGCCCATTTCCAGTCCGGCAATTTTATCTTTCGTTGTATCGCGGGCAGTAATCATGATGATGGCGGAATTACATCCTGCGTTGCGTAGCTGATGAGCTACGCTCAGTCCATCCAATTCAGGCAGCATGATATCAAGCAATATAAAGTCGAATTGATTTTCCAGCGCCATAGCCAGGCCGGTAGACCCGTCGTAAGCGACTTCTACTTGATGATGTTCGTGCTTCAGATGCAATTGAAGTGGATGTGCAATGCGAGCATCATCTTCAACAATCAAGATATTCATTATCAGAATTGTAATCGATAAACATACTGCACATTATGTAAATGCGCACCATTTCCACACTTTCGAAAGGTAAGCGGATTAATTATTGTGATGGTGTCATGACAAAGGCAATGCTCCAGGCCCGATGTCGGCGTAAAGATTCTGTCAAGAATTTAAGAGAATCATCCTTCCTGTCAGCCCAAGAGCACCACAGGTACTGACTCAACGTCTTGTCGCGCAAAAGAGGCAATGTCCAGCACACAAACTCTGCACAATACTCAGCTATACAAAAATAGTTAGCTCTGATTTCGCTGGTGGCTGGCGCGCTGCGCCAGGCTGTCAGCGTGCGCATTTCGACGACTTACTGCGGTCTCAAGGAAGTCCCGTGAATAAATTTTTTGAGCACACACTGCACAAACCTTTTTTAGTGCTGGTGCTTGCGGCAATTTTGATCGCCTGTGGTCTCGCTGCATATCAGAAGCTTCCACTAGAAGCGTACCCAGACGTGGCAAACATGCAAGCGCGCGTGATCACGCAGGTCCCCGGTAAAGCGGCGGAAGAAGTAGAAAAATTAGTAACGATTCCAATCGAGAAGGAATTGAACGGAATTCCTCACTCCGACCCGCCTCGCTCTATTTCAATTTTCGGACTCTCAGTAATAACTGTTGTCTTTGACGACACAGTCGATCCGTACGTAGCCAGACAACAAGTACTGGAAAGGCTTGCCAATGCTGCCGTACCGAGCAATGTGCAACCGCAGCTCGATCCAAATGCCTCGCCGGTGGGCGAAGTTTTTCGCTATACGGTGGAAGGGAAACACTGGTCTTCAATGGACCGCAAGGAAGCGCAGGACTGGATTCTCAATCGCAAGTTCAAATCAGTACAAGGAATAGTCGATTCGACCGGCTTTGGTGGACCGTCAAAGGTTTATCAAGTAGAAATCGACCCTGGCAGATTGAGGGCGACAGGCATTTCTCAGTCACAAATAGCGGCTGCAATTACCAGTTCAAACGGTTCCACCGGCGGAAGTTATATTGTTCAAAACGATCAAAATTACATGGTTCGAGGTCTGGGTCTGCTGCGGTCAGTTAAAGACATCGAAAACGTCGTTATCACCGCCAACCAGGACAATGTGCCAATACGTGTTGCCGACGTAGCACATGTAAGCCTGGGTGCCGCAATCAGAAAAGGACAGGTAGGAAAGAACGAAGACGACGACGTCGTTGAAGGAATTCTCCTGATGCGTCGCGGTGAGAATCCATCTGACGCAGTCGACAATATCAAAGCACACTGGGACGAAGTGGCTCGCTCGCTGCCTGAAGGAATGCACCTGGAGCCGCTTTACGATCGTACCGCGCTGGTCAAAAGAACCATCAATACTATCGGAGAAAACGTCGCCGAAGGAATTGTTCTCGTCGTAGTTTTGCTCATGCTTTTCCTATTCCAGGTGCGGAGCGCACTGATTTGCGCCGTAGTGATTCCACTGGCATTACTCTTCGCATTCTGCATGTTGACGTTCTGCAAAGTGCCGGCAAACCTCCTATCACTGGGCGCCATCGACTTCGGAATCATCGTTGATGGTGCAGTTGTAATGGTTGAAAACATCATTCGTCACCTCTCCCATTTGAACGAACAGAATAAATACGGCGGCGTGGATGTGCGTCACACAATCGTTCACGCGGCCGTAGAAGTAGCCAAACCGATTCTGTTTTCGACATCGATTATCGTCATGACGTTTCTGCCGATTCTAAGCTTCGAAAGAGTGGAAGGAAAGCTCTTTCGACCGCTCGCGGTGACCATGAATTTCAATTTAATCGGAGCCGTAATCGCCACTATGACGGTTATTCCAGTGCTCTGTTATTTGATATACAGGCGCAGACTGCCGGCTGAAAGAGAAAGTCCGATTATGGCATGGCTGGAGAGACTGTATTTGCCGGTTTTAAACTTCGCCATCAGTCATCGCATCATGATCAGTATCGTTGCATTCAGCGCCCTCCTCTTTTCGCTCTGCCTGACGCCGTTCCTGGGCTCGGAATTTTTGCCTGAGCTGGAAGAGGGCAACATCTGGATGCGCGTCACAATTCTGCCGACCAGCGCATCGCTCGACAAAGCCGTGTCAGTAGCCAGAGAGATCAGGCACGTGATCAAAGAGTACCCGCAGGTCACCAACGTGGTATCGCAAGTGGGATCACCCGACGACGGGACAGATCCAAACACGTACTCGACTATCGAAATCCTCGTTGACCTGAAACCACAGTCTGAGTGGGGTCCTGAATTCAAAACCAAAGAAGCTCTGGTCAAGTCGATCGAAGCAAAGCTTGACCACGAGATGCCGGGATTCTTATACAACTTTTCGCAGTACATCAAAGACAACATGGATGAAGCCATCGGTGGTGTCAAAGGAGAATTCGGTGCCAAAATCTTTGGACCGGATCTCAATACCTTGACGGAAATAGGCAAACACGTCCGCAGAATTGTGGCCAGCGTGCCAGGCATGGTCGATGTCGCAAACGATCAATTGTTGGGACAACCGCAGCTTATCGTGACGATCGACAGGGAACGAGCCGCAAGATATGGCATTACTTCAAATGACATTCTGGATATTGTGGAAACGTCAGTTGGCGGTAAAAGTATCACTGAAGTGATTGATGGCGAGAAACGATTCCCGGTCGTCTTGCGATTCCAGAAGGCATATCGAGAGAATGAAGCAGATCTGCCGAACATTCTAGTCACCACTCCGGCGGGGCAGAAGATTCCGCTCGGACAATTGGCCAGCATATCAGAGCAAGCGGGTGCGACGGCAATTCTGCGCGACGAAAACGAGCGGCGCATTGCAGTCAAGGCTAACATTCGCGAGCGAGACCTTGGCTCGGCGGTGCTGGAAGCGCAAAAAGAAATCGCCAAAAACGTGATTCTGCCCCCTGGCTACCATATCGAATACAGCGGTCAGTTTGATAGAGCGCAAGAAGCAATGGCCAGGCTGGCTGTGGTTGTGCCAATCACCCTGGGACTGATTTTTCTTCTTCTCTACACTGCTTTCAACAGCGCATACATTGCGGCGCTCGTTATGCTGACGGTACCGCTTGCTGCGACCGGCGGCATTATTGCTCTGTTCCTTTCAGGAACTCACTTCAGCATCTCGGCAGGTGTCGGATTTATCGCGCTTTTCGGAGTGTCGATTCAATGCGGTGTAATTCTCGTATCCAAAATACGCGAAATGTGCGGCATCGAGTCGTTCGATAGAGAGGCGCTGGTGGCCGCATGTCTGATCAGATTGCGTCCGGACATGATAGCAACACTGGTGGCACTCGGCGGGCTGATCCCGGCAGCGCTATCAAATGGAATTGGCTCACAGAGCCAGAAACCATTTGCAATAGTGATAGTGGGTGGCATCCTGCCAGCCACCTTGCTAACACTTGTTGTTCTGCCATCGTTATATAGCTGGTTCGCATCCGGCTGCAAGATAACGTGGCGCTGGCCGGTCCGAGTACCTCCGGAACAACCACACACGGAGCCGAATTCGAATTTCTGAGTTAAAACTCGGAAACCCTGCACTGCTGATTCCAAGAATCACTTCTGCCTGTACAGGCTCAGCCTGCTGCCATCAGGCAGTTGATGACTGCCGACCTGGGTAAAGTGCTCTCCTGTTTGAACGAAGCGTATCAACTGCTCGAACGCCTTTTTCGATGCCGGATCAACAAAACCCTGGTAGTGATTTTCGCTTTGCAATAAATACCACTGGTAATACAAGGCTTCAGCAGGCGTAAAGTGCACCTCGTCACCACCAATGGTGTAATTTCGAGAAGTCGTCGGAACGACAGTGCTGTTTAGATCATGTGCGATCAACTCAAAGGTATGCACATTTAAGTCTGGCGAGTTGGAAAGAATATTCAAATAAACCTTATGGCCTTTATCTACTTTCTCAATCTCTCTCATTGCCCAGTATTGACCCCAATCGACGTCCGGGCGCGGATTGACAAAGGTTATCCCGAGTCGCGGCTCAGAAATTGTGTTCCCGGCGGCTCTGCCGAAGTTGCTGATCCACTGCGGCGATGATAGCGGATAAGGTGCAAACTCCAGAGAGATTATTTGCAATGTCGCAGCTGCAAGAATCAACCAACCACATCTCTTCAACAAGGTATTGCGATTCTCGATTAAGAGACCAAGGAAGCAGCCTGAAACAACTGCAGCAGTAATCAGAGCTGGTGCAATGTATTGAGGTTTTGGCAAAATCCAGCCCAGTGTGCTAACCGCAGCCACACCACCTATCGCAGAGAACAGTAGAGGATAGAGTTGTCGCGCGACAATGTTTCGCGCGGCAAACAATCCCACAATAAACACTGCCATCAAAAGCGGTGACATTGTGGCTGGAAGAACTTGCGCATAGTGCAGCAAATTCTCAGCGAATGATTGTGTATGTGTGATATGCACGGCGCAATCATCAGCCATCAATCGAGCTTTTGCCGCGTTCAAAAGAAACCAGGGAGCACTCAGGGCACCGGTGATAAAACCAGCCATTACTAATTTGCCCGCATCCGC
Organism: Candidatus Melainabacteria bacterium; assembly: GCA_003963305.1. Classification (NCBI taxonomy): domain Bacteria; kingdom Bacillati; phylum Candidatus Melainabacteria; species Candidatus Melainabacteria bacterium. The sequence goes on from RXJR01000024.1 coordinate 21,102, forward strand.
ATACGATTTCCTGTGTCCAATAACGCGCTCAAAAAAAACAACTGCCGCCGGTAGGATAAGATAGGCGACGGCTATCTGCTTGGTCATGCAAGCTGCGCCCAAACAGAGACCCGCTAACAGGGCGCGTTTCCAGGTCGGATTAACCCGAAAGTGGAAAAGGGAGAACAGTCCTAATCCAACCATAGCTGTGAGCGGGAAATCGAGCCAGAAGGCGCGATTGAGTAGAGCCAGCTCAGGATAGAGATTGATGATGACTGCTGAAAGCACTGCCGCAACATAAGAGCGAGTCAAGTGTTTTGTAATACCGTAGGTGCTGAGCGTAAGCACCACATTGAACAAAGTCAGCACAGCGATATCGACAGCCCGACTCGAGCCCCAGATTGCCTTAAACAGACCATTTGTCATATGTGCAAAAGGCGGGTAAAAACTGTTTACTGTAAGAAAGTGATGCCACCATTCTGGTTGCAGCAGCCGCGGGTGCCTGAATAAATCGGCGTAAGCGAAAGCATTGAGAATATGTCCCGATTCATCGATAGTCGGAATTCTGTGCTCAAACGCAAACCAAATCGGAACCAGAGCTGCAAAGAACAAAACTGTTGCCGGCAACAGAAAGATTCTCAACTGCCGCCACGGAGCATCAGCCGACTCGGATTTCGAGGCGACAGTAACATCATGATCGATCGTGTTGGACACGGGAACACTAAACCTGGCGGGAAAAACCGATGCCAAGATCCTACGACAATGTGTGAACCGAAGTCCGTGCGTAAAAGCAACTTAATGACGACAGCAAAACGCCTGAAGAGAGCCCTCTCAGACTGTCGAGCCGAGCGTCTGCTCCAGAAGCCACCAGGGTGGGAGATTCAAGGCTTAAAGTGTAGTGCCCAAAGCCACCGAAAGCAGCCGAAGTATGATAACTTCTCTAGCGAATTCGAGACATTCCTTAGCAAGGCGTGCGTCTCGCAGATGCTTTACTACTGCTCAAGTCAGTATTTGCTCAAGCCAGAGGCTGCAGCACTGTCCATTTCGGTTAAGGCGAAAGAAAATCCCAGGAAAGTGACGAGGTAGGCGAGACATTTCGACAATGGGGATAGCATGAACGTAGCGATTATTGGATGCGGACTGATTGGCCACAAACGAGCGAAAAACTTGAACGGGCACAACCTGGTCGTAGCTGCAGATGTGGACATGGACAGAGCCGAAGCGCTGGCGCGCCTCTACCCTGAAACGATTCCGATGCAGTCATGGGAAGCGGCAGTTTCGCACGAGAACGTTGAAGTTGTGATCGTTGCGACCACTCCTGACAATCTAGCACGCGTCACCCTGGCTGCACTGCAAGCAGGCAAGCATGTGCTCGTAGACAAACCAGCAGCGCGACACTATGAGGAGCTGGACGCGGTTGTCGAACTGGCTGAACAGAAGAATCTCAAAGTCAGAACCGGCTTTAATCACAGATTCCACCCCGCCATACGCAAAGCAAAAAAGATCGTCGATTCCGGCGAGATTGGGCAATTGATGTTCATTCGCGGTCGCTACGGACATGGCGGACGACCAGGTTACGAGAAAGAATGGCGCGCCGATCCTGCCATCGGTGGTGGTGGCGAGCTGCTGGACCAGGGCATGCACATGATTGACTTGTCGCGCTGGTTTCTTGGCGATTTCGTGCACGTCGATGGCTACGTCAAAACATACTTCTGGCAAATGCCGGTGGAAGACAACGGTTTCATGATGCTGCGCACTAAACGAGATCAAATGGCATGGTTACATGTGAGCTGGACCGAGTGGAAGAACACTTTCTCTCTGGAGATTTACGGACAGCACGGTAAGCTACAGATTGACGGACTGGGCGGCAGCTACGGTACAGAGCAGCTTGCCTTCTACAAAATGTTGCCGCAATTAGGTCCTCCAGAAACGACCATCTGGCAATTTCCAGGAGAGGACCTGTCGTGGAGCCTGGAATTTAAAGAATTCATCAAAGACATAGAGCAAGACCGCGACCCGGAACCGAGCGCCAGAGATGCAAGAGAAGCGCTGCGCATCGTAAATACGATTTATGAGAGGACCGTCGAAGCAGTTGCAGGGGGTATTCAATGATTATCGCGCGCAGTCCGCTTCGCATATCAATCGGTGGTGGTGGCACAGACCTGCCTTCATACTATGAGCAACACGGCGGATTCCTCATAGCAGGCGCAATCGACAGATACGTCTACATCACACTGCATCAGACATTCGGCGATGACATGATCATCAAGTACTCGCAGATGGAAAGAGTCCGCGATGTCGAATCCATTCAACATCCGATTATTCGCGAGGCTGTGAAACTACTCGAAATTGAAGAATTGAACCTCGAATTGACGAGCATGGCAGACATACCAGCGGGCACGGGACTTGGTTCCTCGGGCAGTTTCGCGACCGCGCTGTTGAAAGTTTTGCATCACTACAAAAAGAATCTGATCCATCCGAAAGAACTGGCAGAGCAAGCCTGTCATATCGAAATTGATTTATTGAAAGAACCGATAGGGAAACAAGATCAGTACATAGCCTCATATGGCGGTATCAATTGCTTCGAATTCGCCAGAAACGGAGAAGTTAAAGCCTGGCCCCTCAAACTATCGAACGAAGATCTGTTCAACTTCGAAGACAACCTGCTGCTCTTCTTTACCGGCTACTCTCGCTCAGCCGGTTCAATCTTGGAAGAACAAGATAAAAAGACGAAAGGTTCAGATAGCGAAATGGTAGAGAACCTGCACTTCGTAAAAGACCTCGGTCTGCAGATCAAAGATGCGCTCGAAAGCGGCAACTTGCATCAATTTGGGCTGCTCATGAACGAGCACTGGCAGTACAAGAAACGGCGATCCGGTGCGATGACCAACAAAGACATCGACGACTGGTACGAACTGGCACTTAAAAATGGCGCAGTCGGTGGCAAACTGATCGGCGCCGGTGGCGGTGGCTTCCTAATGTTCTATACGGAAGAAAAGGTGAAGCTTCGTCACTCCATGCGCAACGCCGGGCTCACGGAAGTGCGTTTCCGCTTTGATTTCGAGGGAACAAAAATTGTCGTCTGACTTTCCGCCAACGATCATACTGGCTGGCGGCGTTGCCACCAGGCTCGGTGCCATCGCGGAAACGACGCCCAAGGCAATGATGCCCATTGCCGGAACGCCGTTCATAGATTATCAGCTCAGACTGCTTGCCGAACAACATGTAGACGAAGTCATACTGAGCGTTGCACATCTTGCCGGACAGATAGAAGAATTCGTCGGCGACGGTTCTCGCTATGGCATTTCGATCAAGTACGCGTACGATGGTCCCAAAAGACTGGGCACAGGTGGCGCAATTCTCGCAGCGCTTGACACAGTCCCGGATAATTTCGGCATTCTATACGGCGACACCTATCTGGACATTGAATTCGCACCTGTATACAAAGCCTTTCTCAAGAGCGGTAAGAAGGGCTTGATGACAGTGCTTCAGAACAAAAACAGCTGGGACAAAAGCAACGTCCTATTCGAAAACGGTGAAATAAAGGTTTACCGCAAACACAATCCGACTGCTGAAATGCAGCATATTGACTACGGTTTGTCGATTTTAAGCAAATCCTGCTTCTCAGAATTCAAACCGGACGAAACCTTTGACCTATCGCAGGTTTTCGAACGCTGTATCGACCTCGGCGATATGGCGGGCTTCGAAGTAAGAAAACGTTTCTACGAAATCGGAACCCCAGCCAGTCTCGCCGAAACCGAACAATATCTGTTGGACCGTGCCCAGTCTCGCAATTAGACACAGTGGGTCCCCGCCCCGAATGTGGAGCGCAGGCATCCTGGTGCCTCGAAAATTGAGCGCGCGCATCCTGCGTGCCCCTCTAACCCGACTTGCGTGCCCCAAAAACCCCGCACACCACCAGTGCGTGCTCTATACTTATCAAATCACAGAACAACAAAGCCGAGAGGAGTTGTAAATTGGGTTCCTGGGATGTAAGCAGCTTTGGAAACGACGGCGCCCGTGACTGGCTCCAGGAACTGCTGCAAGCCAAAGGTGCAGACCGGGTCTTCCGTGCCCTGATGGCAGCAAGCAGACTCAGCGCTAACGACTACCTGCAATCAACGGAGTGCGAATGCGGCATCGCGGCAGCAGAAATAGTGGCTGCCGGCGCTGGCAATCCATCATCAAAGCTTCCTCCTGAAGCCGTGGAATGGGTAAAAGACCGCAACTTTATTCCCGGCGCAGAGATAGTAGATATGGCATTGCGCGTTGTAGAGCGCGTCAGCAAAAACTCAGAACTGAAAGAACTCTGGGACGACACTGACTCGGCCGAAGAATGGTATCGCATCATCGAAGACTTGACAAAGAGACTGCGCGAGAGCGAGGTCTATGCGACAAAACTAGCAGAGAGTATGCAGCAAGCAAGTTCGACCGTGGAAGGCACAAACCAACTTTGCGATGAAGCGCTGGCGCTTATATCGAGAGGAGACCACGAAGGTGCCGTTGCAAAATACGATCAAGCGTTGAAACTCGATCCAAATGCTCAGCTTGCTTATTTGGGAAAAGGCACGTGCTATCTGTCTCTCGGACGCTATGAGAAAGCCGTCGACAGCTTCGAACGTTCACTGCGCATCGGAAAGGAAGTCACGCAAGCCTACCATCTGCGAGCACAAGCTTATTTCCACCTGGAGCGCTATCACGAGTGCATAGACGATCTGACCACACTCATAGCGAAGAAACCTGATGGATGGGATGCTTACTGGATTCGAGGCATAGCCTATGAAACCCTGGGACTATATTTGAAGGGCGCTACAGACTTCACAAAAGTAATTGAACTGAATCCGAATTTCGAGGAAGCGTTCGGTCGAAGGGCTGATTGCTACGAGGCTCTGGGCAGCTTCGACATGGCAGCCAAAGACCGCGAACGCATGAAAAAGATGATGGCTAAATAGCAAGTAGCAGAGCGGTAGGACTTGTGCGACACACATTGAATCGCATCAAAGGGCGCTTGCAACGAGAGATTGAATCTCGTCGCAGTTTCGACCGCGTCGCAATTTTCAATCACATTCCGAAAACAGCAGGAATGTCGTTCCATCAATTCATTAAAGACAACCTGCCCAGCAATTCCGTTTTGGATTTTTACACGCTCGACAATCGTGACAGACTGGTCGAGTACGCAAGTCAGCCGCAGTCCCGCTATGCGGCAATCGTCGGACATCTGCCGTTCAGCTTCTTCGTAAACCTGACACTACCGGCGAAGCCACTGCACATTACCGTGCTGCGTGAGCCGGTGGCTCGACTGATTTCATATTATTACTACATCCGCACCAGTGAAAGTCACTATTTGCATGACTGGGTAGTCAATGAAGATATTTCACCGCAAGCGTTTTTCGAAAGCAAGCCGACGATGGAAATAGATAATCTCCATCTGCGCTTTTTGTGCAGCACCGATTGCTCGAACGTTCCTATAGGCGGTTGCACACGTGAAATGCTTGAAGAAGCAAAAGACAATGTGAAAAATCGATTTGCAGTGGTTGGTCTTCAGGAATATTTCCCCCAGAGTCTCGAGCTGACGGCAAGAGTCATGGGCTGGAAGAACATCACGAATCCTGAAATCAATCGAGCGCCTGAAAAATCAAAGGCAGCGGAGAAAGACGCGCAGACAATCGAACTAATTCGCTCTATGAATGAGCTGGACATCGAACTTTACGAATATGGTCAGGAGCTTTTCGTAAAGAAGTGCGCGGAGCTTGGAATCAAGCTCTAGTTGCATGTCCTTCAGAACATGCTTACTTCCAGGCGCTAACTCTGATTTGTCATCTTCCAAAAATTGTCGGCGACAGTGCGCATAGCCTGCAGTTGCCTCTCAAGTTGCAATCGCAGCGACTCACGCTCGTCATCAGTAGAGCCATCACGCACCACTATAGGATCACCAAAAACATGCAAGATAGGGCTACCGAAGTGAGTGGCCATGAAACTGTCCCACCCCCACATGTACATGGCGTTACGAGACGAAGCAGAGAAGGGAATAATCGGCAGTCCTGTAATTTCAGCCATCTTGATGATGCCCGGTTTTACTTCGTATGCCGGTCCGCGCGGTCCGTCGATCATAACGACAAGATGCTTTCCAGCTTCTGCTGCTTTGACCATCTGCAATCCGCCTTTGACGGCTCCTTGCTTCTGTGAACCGCGAGAAGCGGTCAAACCAAGATTGGTGATAGTTCGGGCGATAATTTCTCCATCGCGACTGGGACTGATCAAAATTGTTACTCGCGAACGCACGTCCTGAAAACGCAGTAAGCCGATCATTCTTCCGTGCGGAACAGCAAATAAAGCAGAATTGCCTGCGTCGAGGAAAGCTTTGGCTTTTGGCGAGTAGACGCGCTGAGTAGTGTAACTGCTATCGAAAAAGTGGATTCCGTTAGTGCAAAAGCCTTCCAACGCACTCAAGCGCAAGCCGTCGGTAAATGGCAACTTGCCGAGAATGTTGCGTACTCGAAATTTAGCCATCAGACTCGATTGTAAGCGCGCTTAAGAATATTGATTGGTGCTTTTTCCGGAAGCACGAGATCTCGCTTGTCGACTATAATCGTCTGCTCCATGGCATATCGCCCCGAGAGCACCGAGTGGCTGACCATGTCGGTGAAAACAATCCAGGAAGAATTGGGCGGAAATTGCCACAAATCCTTGCGCGTCTTTTCCTGAAACTCACTGTTCTCTTTCAGGAAATTGTGAAAGTCGAGCATCCAGCTATCGTATGGAGAAGTGCCGTTTGCCTTCAATCCCAACATTTTTTTGAAAGCGGTAAGAGCTGTAGGCGCATCCGGCGTGACTTTGTTCAAATCTCCGGGAACTCGCACATCAGATTGAAACTGCTCGACCAGCTTTTCAAACGTCTCAGATGTGTTCCAGACGCGGTTCTCGGTCGGGTTGATGTTGATAAAGGTGCGTAAAATTCTGTCACCAAATATGGGGCGCGTCGGGAACGAATCGACATGCAATAAGTCGTTTCGAGCGCGCAGACGCATCTTTCTGCCCTTCTCTTCGATTGGTCTGAAGCTGGCAAAATCGATTTTCCAGTGCCTCGCATATGGGGCGAGAAAGCTTGTCAGAAAGCGAATAGATTGGGAGTGAAAGTCCGCCATGATGCGCCGCAGTTGCTCAGCTTCCTCTTTGGTCGGCGAAACAAAGCCCGTGACGCGATCTTCTTTCGGTCGATAAGCGATGTTTTTGTGATAATCAGCGTCCTTCTGCTTTTGAGCAAGTAAAAATGCGCGATCACTTTCGCTGAACTTGAACGGTGATTCGGGGAAATAAATGACACCACCCTTCTCCAAAAACTGACACGCAGTTTCGGCGCCGGCTTGATCTCGTTTGACCGAGATTTTGGAACTGCCATCGGTCATGAAGACCTGGTAGTCGATAGATGTTGTTGCTGTCATATTTCACCGCTTACTTATCTTTGTTGACATCGGCTTTGTTAAGTCAAACTACAGCCAGACACTCATGACAAGTTCAAAAATGGAGGGAGGTCAAAAACCTCTGTCAGTTGGGTTACCACGTAATCAGGCACACATGCGCCAAGAGCGTTATAACCTTGTTGTAAGTATACCGTTCCAATGCCGGCAGCCTTGCCGGCTAAAATATCCTTATAGCTGTCGCCAATGATAATCGCTTCATCGGCGCGCCGGTCGTACTTTTGCAAAAGCCCTGAAATCATGCCTGGTTTTGGCTTTCGGCAGTCGCACTGATCCCGATCATCATGTACGCAATGAAGAATTTCTGTGAACTTAAATCGCGCCTTCATTTCGGCGATTATCTGCTCCAGGTCAGCCGCCGCGATAGCGCCCCGCCGCACATCGGGCTGATTTGAGACCACGAATACACTCAAGGAACTACTGTCGAGACGCCTGTAGAATTCAATGAAGTCCGGGCGTATAACGAACTCGGAAAGCGTCCGCGGCGAAGAGACAACGTCCTCGCGCATGACGATTTCGTTTATGATTCCGTCTCGATCTAGAAAAAGTGTCTTGAGCATCGGTCACCGATAAAAGCGAAGCCAGAGGAGATCATACAGCGTGTCTGACAGGCTAAAGAAGCTATTTAAGCCTGAAACGCTTGTGCCGGTCCTGATTTTGCTTGCGCTCTTGAACATACTATTTTTTCCGGTTATCTGGGGAAACAAGACACTGATTCATAGCGCCGGCGATGCCTCCAGTATTATGCCGTATGGCGCTTATGAGCAAAACAAAGAAGTGCGTCAGAGCCGCCGTTCAAATGACGATGGCGCTCCGGCCTGGTTCTCAGAGCCCAGCTACGCACTTTTGCATAACCAATACTTCAAGCTAATGATTCCACCGTTATGGAATCCCTACAACGGCTTCGGCGCACCGCTGCTGGCGAATATGCAATCACAGCCGTTTAACCCTCTCGTTTTGATCGCCTGTCTGGCGCCCAGCCCACGCACTGATGACCTTTTCGTATTGGCGCGACTCTTGCTCGCCGGAGTTTTGACCAACCTCTATCTGCGCCGGCTCATTGGAGCCTATGGCTCCATATTTGGTGCAATTTCTTTCATGCTGACCGGTTACATGATTATGTTTTTGAACATGCCGGAAATAAGCGTCTCGATGTGGATGCCGGGGTTATTTCTCGGGCTGGAGCTTTTAGCCGAATCCATCTCGTTCAACCGAGTCATCTTGAGTGGATTTTTCACCGCTATGATTCTTCTTGGTGGCATGCCAGAAGTGGCATTTCTAGAGCTTTTCATCGGCGGCATATATCTGCTCATCCGCGTGCTCACTCTAAAGACCGGCTGGAAAACGAGAAATCGATTCTTTCTTGCGTATGCGCTGAGCTGCATTATCGGGCTTGGCTTAGCCGCTCCTCAAATACTGCCTTTTCTGGAATATATTCGAGAATCGTTCAACTCACATGCCGGAACAATTGGCTCAGGAGAAGCGTCCGGGCCTGGTTCAGTCTTTCAGCAGAATTTTCCGGCGCACTTTCTGAACTATCTTGCGCCCCTCATTTATGGACCACTCGGGGAAGCAAAAGTCCGCCCAGGTTTTGGATACGATGGATTTAACGGATATTGGGGCGTGCTCTGCTTTGCGTTTGCAATGGTGGCTGTTTCATTCGCTTTGGATAGAAACGCTGGAAAGAGTGCAGCGGCAAAACCCATAATTCTTTTCTTTGCGGGCGCTGCAACCATCCTGCTTTGTAAGAAATTCGGCGTTCCCTTTATCAATCTTCTAGGTGCACTGCCACTCTTCAAACTGGTTGTATTTTGGAAATACAGCGAGCCCATTCTGGGCTTCGCTATGGCCACACTCGCGGCGATTGGATTCGATTTGCTATCCACAGGCAGATTGCAAAAACGCACTCTGCTAATTGGCTTTTCGACGGCGACCGCCATTCTGCTGGCTACGGCTCTCTACGACAAGCGCTTCTTGTGGGGAGACCATGTCGTTCATATGGTCTTCAACAAGATACTGTCCATCTCGATTGCACTTTTGTGCATCGCATGTGGTATCAGCCTGCTGTCAACAGCAAAGCCGCTATTGCGCCCTAAACTCTGCCGCTTTTTGCTAATTCTGCTTTGCACCGATTTATCTACTTGCTTTTTGCTACCAATGTTTTACTGGTTCCATCAGCTTGCAGACCAGCAAGCAAATCCATACAAAGGCGCTCCGTATGTAACCTGGCTCAAATCCAATTTGAATGACTCCGAGCGAGTGCTGGGATTCGATGGAGTGCTCTTTCCAAATTGGTCTAGTGCATTTCAGCTGCGAGACATTCGTAACCTGGATGCAATGTATCCAGCCAGATATCTTAATTTCATTCGCAATTTCTTGACGGAACACGAGCCAACTGAGCTTGCAGACTTCAACCTGACAAATCGATTCAACGGTACGGAAAAGCTCGCTGATCCGCTCTTTGCCAGCGCCGATCAATTCAAACTGGATAGGCTCTGGTATCTTTCTTCAATTCGGTATCTGCTAGCAACTAGAGATCACTTTCAAGGGAAACCGACTGAAATTATTCAGTCAATTGTCGATCGCTCGAAAGCCGAACCACAGTTCCTAAGACTGGATGCATTCACGATCGACAACCAGACGAAGCACGTCTTATTTCAGCATCCACGCGGCTCTCGAGCCCTAGACAGCGTGGATTATCAATGCATCGTTGATAGAACCAAACCATTTTTAAATTTCTCCATCGCGATCGATCCACAGGTGCGCGATATAGCAGACAGTGATGGCATGACCTTTGCGGTGCACGTAATTGCAAGCGCAAAAGACATCAATGTTTTTAGCCGCAACATAGAACCGAAGCGCAAAGATGCCGATCGGCACTGGCTCTCAGAATCGGTTGATTTATCTAAATTTGCGGGTCAATCAATCAAATTAGTATTCGAAGTCACGCCTGGTCCGGGCACGAACACATCAGGCGACTGGGGCGGCTGGGCGGACATTCAGCTTTCCAACTCGACACTCGCTCCCTCCAAACCGACGGCAGACAACACCGCAGAAGCCGCTCCTCAACTTGTTTACGACAAGGAGGTCAAAATATTCAAAACAGCAACTGCTTTGCCTCGCGCATCGATGTTTTACCAGGCATTAATAGCAAAAGACGATTCAGAGACCCTAACAAAACTAAGATCGAAAGACTTCAACATCCACTCGACTGTACTCTTGTCGCCCGATCAAATAGAGCCAGCGATGCTTCCGCCGGTTATAACAAACGAAGAGTTACGCAGCCAGAAGATAATCCTGGATACGCCGCTGACAGTAAAAGTTGCGGTGGATTCGAAACACGACGGAATTCTGATGCTGAACAACCAGTTTTACCCGGGCTGGACCGTGTACGTCGATGGTAAGCCTGATGAGTTGCTGCGCGCAGATTACTTGTTCGACGCAGTGCTGGTGAAGGAGGGTCAACACGAAGTGCTATTTCAGTACGAACCGCTTTCGTTTTACGGAGGCGCCTGCCTCTGGGCGTTGACACTCTTCAGCATCTCGGCATACGCCTTCTTCATCGGTCGACGAAAGACAAGCGCCAATGACCATTCCGCTTGACTATTTCGATCAAAATGGTTAAAATGTACAAAATAATCAATTTGGACATAATCCTGAAAAACCGCAACTATGGCTAACTCCCCTGGACTTTGAATCCAAATGTCATCTGCAATCCGAGGCTGGCTATGAAGACGATCACGGCGACCGAGCTGAAAACAAAAACGGGGGCGACTCTGGACGCAGCACAAAGAGAGCCAGTTGCCATCGAAAAAAATGGACGTCAGGTTGCTGTCATCATCCCCAAAGCCGATTACGACCGCCTTATGAAGCTTGAAAACGAATATTGGTTGGCACGAGTTGAAGCCGCCGAGAAAACTGGTTACATCGGAACAGAAGCCACAACAGCATTCTTCAAAGAGAAACTAAAAGGCGATGCTGAAACCGGATCTGACTAATGATGCAATGCGATTCCTGAAAAAGCGTGATGGTAAGCAGTTTATGCAAATATTTCAGGCAATCACAGCTCTCTGCAATGAACCGCGACCAACCGATTCAATTTCGATGGGGAACGGCGCCCACTTCAGAAAAGACGCAGGCGAGTTTCGGGCAATTTACAGATTCGACGAAAACACTCTTTATGTAACCGTCGTCGGTAATAGAAATGATAGTGCTGCTTATCAAGAATTTGACAGAAAGTAATACGCACGCCCTTCGTGCTGTGCCCGTTAACTTGACGTAGCCGGCAATATATCTAATTTCTGCCAAAATCATCGCTGGCGCTTGAGTATAGGCAGCCATTTGAGTAAGCTTGTGCGGTTATGAGTCAATCATCGAGTACCTCCACCTTAGTTTTGACCGCCCCCGGCATAAATGTTGCCGGTTACCTCACATCAGAGTCGGGCGTGGCTGAAGGCGCACGTGGATATGTGAAAGCGCTTCAGCACTTGAATTACAACATTGCCCTCAATAATTTCGAAGTTGCGGCAAGCAGAAAAGAAGACAAAACGTTTACGACTTTTGCCACTAACAACCCGCATCCAATCAATCTTGTTTGCGTGAACGCCGACCAGCTCCCGGCGTTTATTCAACAATTCGGCGCAGACTACTTCAAAGACAAATACAACATTGCTGTCTGGTGGTGGGAAACTCCTGAATTTCCAGAGGAATGGTGGGAGCATTTCAATCATTTCGACGAAATTTGGGTAGGCAGCTCATACATTCAGCGGACTCTGGCAAATGTAGCGCCGGTGCCGATCGTCGTGGTTCAGCCCGTCGTCGAACCAAAAGCATTTTCTGTTGACAGAAAGAAATTTGAACTGCCGGAAGACGAATTTTTGTTTTTGTGTGTTTTCGATTTCCTTAGCAGCTTCGAGCGAAAGAATCCCCTTGCCACCATCGAGGCTTTCAAAAAAGCATTCTCTCCAGAAGAGCCGGTGAGACTGGTTCTTAAATGCATCAACGGAGAAAGGAACCCCAAATTATTAGCCGAATTACAAGAACGCGCTAATGGACTGAGAGTGACAGTTTTGGATCGTTATTTGTCGCCTGATGACAATCAACTCCTGAGTAATTCCTGCGATGCATACGTTTCGCTGCATCGCGCTGAGGGGCTTGGATTCCCGATTGCAGAAGCCATGCTGAATAAGAAACCGGTCGTCATTACTGGATGGTCCGGCAACATGGATTTCAACTCCATCGCCAATTCTTACCTCGTTTCATACGAATTAATTGCAAACCAAATTCAAGTTGGACCCTACAAAATTGCGGATACGTGGGCGAATCCAAGCCCTGAGCATGCGGCGCAACAGATGCGTTCTGTTTATACAGATGCGATAACGCGCGAGAAGATGGTCGCCAACGCCTTCAAAACGGCATCGGATTACTTCTCACGGCAGACAGTTGGTGAAATCATCCAGACCAGACTGACAGCTGTTGCGGCATTCAATCGACCAACTTCAGAGCCTCCGACTGACGCAAAAATATGCGACATCGATGCGCTAACAGAACAAAGACTCAAGATAATTGAATCTGGTGAAGACCCAGCCGACACAAGCGCTTCCAAGTCGCGGATTCGCAAGGTAATGATGAATTTCGTTGAGAAGAGCGGCTATCTAAACCGCATCTACAGCGCTCTTTTCCGAAAAATCTTTACCGACTCATCTAAAATCCAAACCAAAGTTGAGCTGATTGATTCTCGCACCAGACGAGCGGTCGCGGATGCAGATCGCAGAATAGCGATTCTGGAAGAACGAATACGAGAATTGGAAAAACAAAATCAATGACTCTAGAAATGGTGACAGCGTGGTGCACTTAAGACATGACGAACGGCATTTCACGGACAATGATACGGTGCGAGACATCGTCATTGGCATGTCTGACGGGTTAACGGTTCCGTTCGCTCTTGCGGCTGGATTGTCCGGCGCCGCGCTGAACTCAAGCCTTGTAGTCACTGCGGGGCTGGCAGAAATCGCCGCCGGCTCCATTGCAATGGGACTGGGCGGATACATGGCTGCAAAAGGCGATGAGACCCACTATGCCCAAGAATTGCACAGAGAAAACCGAGAAGTGGCTGAGATTCCTGAGGCCGAGAAAGCCGAAGTCAAAGCAATTTTCCACGAATACGGACTATCAGACGACGAGATCAAACCAATCGTAGAGACCCTCTCGGCAAGACCAAATGACTGGGTGAAATTCATGATGCGCTTTGAATTGAACATCGAAAAGCCGGACCCTCGCCGCGCGCGCATCAGCGCATTCACAATCGCTGCTTCCTATGTAGCCGGCGGCATTGTGCCGCTCGTTCCCTACATGCTGGTGTCTAACGCAAATACTGCGTTGCTTATCTCAGTAGCTTGCACGCTCATAGCACTGTTCATTTTCGGCTTCGTCAAAGGGAACTTTACCGGCGTGCCACCACTGAAAAGTGGAACAGAAACGCTGCTCATCGGCGGAGCGGCGGCCGCTGCAGCGTTTGGCATTGCGAAATGGGTTAGTCATTAGTAATTGAAACTATGTCCCTAGATTCACAAAAATACGCTCGTGAACTTCGTGCCCTCATGGAAAAAGATGAATGCATTGCTTTTTTCACAGTCTCACACCCAACGCTCAGTACTCAACAAATCTCTGAGTTGCTCCAGTTGGAGCCGGTTTATGCGCTCGAAGATGGAGACACCATCTATGAATCCAAACGTCATCATATAACTCAAACCGGTTCATACTGGCGCATTGAGGTGTGTGAAACCGGTTGCCGGATCTCGTCGGAGCAACTTTTATCCGATCTAATAGCTCATTTATCAGGAAAGTTACCGACAATCAGGCGCCTACAAAATGAAGGTGCAAAAATGTCGCTGAACCTCCACTACACTTTAGCTTCTAATGTCTCATCACTTGAGTTATCCCCGGATTTGCTGACTCAGCTGTTCCAGCTACGGATCAGGCTTCGTGTCATGACGATAAAACCGGTAGACGAATAGACAAACCAGACCGGAACCTAGTACTAAAATCAAAGGACAACGCGCTTTCAGCGTACTTTTACCAGTGACGGAATCAATAATCAGCACTAGCATTTAAGAACTAAAAGGGTTCGCTGATGCTTGACCGTAGTCATAAATTTCTAGTGAACACTTGTCTATCGCTGTTTTGTGTCACCACAAGCCTGGGAATTCTGAGACATCTAATTTGTCTTCACAGATTTAAAGTCGAATTCAATGATTCAACGGCAAACATAATTGCCTTTTGTCTTGTGGTACCTCTAGTCGTGGCATTGAAGATTCGCACGGAAAGAACGGATTGCTTCAACACAGCCATCCTTACAGAACTACACCTTAACAAAACGTCCGTGAAAATATTTGTAATCATGAGAAACGTTTTTCTCGTAGCGGGGTGCATGACATTACTTTTGTTCAGCACGTATTTTTCGTACTTCGGATGGCGCTTTTACGGAACAGAAGTGACAGCAAACATCCTAGACACACTGGGTTACTACGAACTAGCAGAACAAGTCTATCGCTCTGTTAACACTAGCCAGCAATATTCGTCATTTGCAGTTTGGCACACAGTGCGAATAGATGATAACTGCGAAGATTTGCTAACCGAAGAACGGAGAAACCAAGTCATAAGCCAAATCTACGGCAAAAACAGTATTCAGATGGCCGATCGATATTACTATCTGGGACGGGTGGCTGAATATCAAGATTCTTACGCACAGGCAGAGAAGTGGCTGCAGAAATCGGCAACGGTCTATCTGCGGAATCGAAAGTTCTCTAAGTTGATCGATGCACTTACTCAAATGACCTTCTCAATAAGCCAGGTCCGCGAAACATATGATGAGGACTGCCACAAACTAGTCAAAGTTGCAGCTGAGATAATGCCTTTGACGAACGAACCTCTAAATTCCACATCCCAAGTTCTGCTGCCATACTTCGCTAGACGAATGAATGACGCCCCGCTGGCGAATTATCTGTACGAAAAAATTGGCGTGTTAAATAGTACGAGCGCAGAATATTCTGACACCGCATCTGCTCAAGATAAGACTACAGACTTCCTTTGTATCCTTTTCTCTGTGCTCACGTCTGGCGTTGGTTCGCTGCTCCTAACAGAGATAATGCTTCTCGAACGAATCGAATCCGCAAGAAAGCGGCTCCTAAAGACCTTTCAGGATTCAGATGAAAGAATTAACGCACTCAACGAACTTATTATCCTGCATCTATTCCGCCAAGAAATAGACAAAGCCGCACACCTTAGCGAGCATCTAATTCCTCTAGCAGAGGAAAGCACCAGTGTACAAACGGTTTCGAAAACACTGGCGTCACCGATGAGAGTTCGGGTTTGCGTAATCTCGCGCGAATTAGTCCGCACAGTTATAGTCTCATTAATATTGTGCTGGTACTATTGCATATCCTGATGCACTCTTTCGGAGGGATAGCGTTAGAAATCATCGAAATTGGTGCGAAACTAACCAGTATGATTGCTGCGAGAACAGATTTTGGATGTCGAAAAAGATAAATCTAGCGGTCCTGGCAGCACTGATTGTTTTGACGATTTTCGCTGTATCTGTCGCCAACAATCCAACATCGCTCGCTGAATGGCAATTGCGCACGAAGTATCTGAACAAGGTTGTAAAACTGCCGGTTCCATTTTTTCCTCAGGAGCACAACCTGAGCTGCGAGATTGCTTGCTTAAGAATGGCTTTGAACTATCAGGGTGCACCGGTTAGCGAACAAGAACTGATCAAAATGTTGCCATTCGATGCTACGCCGAAGAAAGGTCGAACCTGGGGCGACCCGAATAAGGGCTTTGTCGGGGACATAGACGGCGAGATGTGCGTAAACGGTTATGGAGTGTACTGGGAGCCGATCGCTCAAGTTGGGCGACATTGGCGTAAAACCGAAGTTATAGAAGAAGGTACCGCACAAGACTTAGCAGCGAATCTTACAGCGAAAAGACCGGTAATAATTTGGGGACATTCCGGTGCAGGAGTTTCCCATTCAACTGAGTGGGAAACTCCACTCGGAAAAACAATTTCTGCATTGCAAGATGAGCACGCACGAGTTGTGACTGGATTTGCCGGCGATCAACAGCACCCCGACGTCTTTATTGTCCTGGACCCAGTTCTGGGTGAACTGTTCTGGAATCGAAAAGAACTCGAAAAGAACTGGCATTCGCTAGGAAATCACGGTGTCGTCGTTTATGCACAATAGAGACGCAGCGCGCCCTTTAAAAGGAAAAGATCCGCTACCAGTTCAAATCATCAGCATAGCCCAGCTCAATCAAGAGAGAGCCTGCCAAATTCTTAAAAATCACCTTCTGCTCATCACTCATCTGGGTGATCCACTTTTTGCTAAAGTCAGTAAGCGGTTGATTAATTTGCCAGTTTCGATACTGCTGATGTGTTGCACTGCTGATTATGTCCGGCTTCTCTAGATTGTCGCTGTACCATCGTTCTGGTCGAAGCTCTGTATGAACGATTTCCGGTTCAAACTCCTCGCCGATAAAATCAAAGAGGTCGGCGAGTGTACGAGTCGAGTTGGTGACAAGGTCTTCGTACTTCACCATCATGACATTTGGATTGTCTAAGTACTGCTCAGCTACACGATATTCCTCAACCCAGCGCTTCACGGCTTGCTCAAAGCACCCCCAGGTCTTTGACTGCGACAGCGCAACGTCCCTGCCATCCCTCAACATAACAACCACTTTTGCATCCGGGTAGTAGTTGAAAATGTCTTTCAAATACCAGAGGTGCTTCGGCGTCTTCTCTGCCCATCTTTCCGCACCAGTTTTTAGCGTTAGTTTGTTCCACGAAATAAAGCGACGCAATTTGCTGAGTAACCCCAGCCAGATGAAACAATCAGACTCTCCTTCAACCGCGTAAATATGACTGTGATTGGAAAGAATCTTGAGCATAATGGAAGTGCCGCTGTGCCCAGACCCAACAACAAAAATCGGCGAGAACAGCTTACGCCTGCGAGATTGACTGATCCCGAAATATGACTTTTGCAAAACAGAGGTTGAAAGTCGGGGAATTCTGGTAGCCTCGGCGCGACGACTGATACCAGATTTAATGGCGAGAAAAACGCTACGCGCATTGAAGGCTAGTGGAATCGCAGGCTCTTCTACAGGTGCCAGGTTAATGGACCGATACCGTTCATTTAGAAGCTCAAGCTCGCGCATTGTCGGCTCTTCCAACCGCCTTTTTTTCTCTTCCAGGAATTGTCCAATGCTATGCATTGTCTGCGTTTCCGTTGGTCCCCTAAGAAGGGGCTGCCCATTATCTTAACGCCGATAACACTTTCCCGAAGTGTTGCGTTGTATTCTTTTGTACTGCAACGAGACGCAGATTGCTATCACACCTTCAGGTGATTTATGCCTGAGGAGAGGCGTTTGTGCATTATGGAAAGTGCGAAATCAACCAATTTTCAACTTGTGCTTAAAAACGTACAGCAAAGTTCAAACTTGATAGGCACCACCAAGTAACCACACGAAAAGGAGCGAAATCAGTGGTTAATCAGAGGTTTCTGTCTTGGCTTGAAAGTAATTCCAATAATCAAATTGATGTCGACTATCGGCAGCATAAAAGGGAAATATTCCTGATGCACCGGTTCAAAATAACGCGATACTTCTTTGATAATTTCGTCCGGAATACTGATATGTTCGCTGTCAATAAACCACTTATACGGCTGCCCATATCGCTTGCGGAACATCTGCTCGGTCGAAACAAATCGAGCAAGGTTGTACGCGACTCCACCTTCGCAAGGAATCACAACGCTGAAAATGCCCTTCTCTTTGTCGCACAACCTGTACATCTCTTTGACCGCTGAAGGCAAGTCAGGAAGATGCTCCAGAACGTGGATAGCGATAATGCGGTCGAAATATCCATCTTCGAAGTCCAGACGTCCCTGGCAATCACCCTGCCGTGCATCTATGTCGGGAAAACGGGCGCGAATCTGCTCAACCATGTTGGTACGCAGTTCAACCGGTATGTAATTCCGGCGCTGCTCTGCGGTGAGCTTTTCGAACTCCAGATGCTCGCCGAGCCCAGCGCCGATTTCCAGCGTGCGAACGAATCCGGCCGGCGAGTTGCGCACGGTATAGCCGTGATTGAATTTTTCCAGCGGCACAAACGACTTTTGGGATGCAAGTTGCTCATGCCAGTAGCGCATGAAATCATCTTTGGTGGCAAGCTGCTCGGCTGTCAAAACCGGCAACTGTTTCGGCCAGGTGTATGAGCCCTTCAGCTTCAACGCGCTTCCTCGAGTACGAACAAACGAGTTTTCGAAACCGGCTGCTTATCAGCATGCAATGAAGGAATAGCAATCATTTTCTGAAAGAGTTCCAGACTTCGGCCGATTCCAATCGGCAATCTTGTCTGTTGGTCGTGTGTCCATTTGACACCAATTTCCTTCACAGTAAGACCCATTTTCATGGCCACATAAAGCAGTTCTGCATCAAAATAGGCGCACTCATAGACGACATGCGGGAATAACAACTTCACAGCATCGGCCGTGAACATTTTGAAGCCACATTGCGTATCTGGATAAGGCATCCTCAATATAGCGCGTTGCAAATACCCAAATCCGATGCCAAGCTGCCGCCGCGGAAACGCCTGCGGAGTTCCTATTCTCGTGTCTTGATGCGAACGTGAACCGATAATCACATCGCCACCCTTCTCAATTTCGGCGAGGAAATTGGTGAGATATTCAATTGGCACGGCATAATCCGCATCCATGAACAATCTATAATCTCCCAGGGCGTTAATCATACCGTATTTAACTGAAAACCCCTTGCCTCGATTTTTGGGCAGAGAAATCAGTCTGATGCCGCCATAGCGAGCCGCAGCATCTTCCACGACCTGCTCGGTGCCATCGGTGCTGCCATCTGTCACGACGATAATTTCGCTGCTATAAGCTTGCTGCGCAAGGAATGTCGCGGTTTTCATCAAAGTATGCGGCAGCCGCGACTCTTCGTTATAAGCCGGGATGATGATTGAGACTTTGACGCGAGGCTTCCGCACGGGCAAAACACCGAACTAGTGACAGTCAACTAATGATAGCCTTGAGATCTTGCAAGCACATTGCATCCCCTTAATTCGTGAGAATTCGTAGCTTAAGGCTGCTTCAGGCGGCGGTGCGGATGTATTTTGGGCTCAAACAACCTTGAGCATTGGCATCAGACCTTGATATAGTCGCCTCGGGTTGGACTTGAGATGATTAGCCAGAACACGAGCACTGTGCCAATGCAGTCGGAGCAGCAGTCGCGCACAACAATGCGGCAACATACGGTTTTTATCGCCCCGTTGATTGGCATAACGCTGCTTTTCTTTTCGCCCGTGTTGCTTCACGCACATTGGGGATTATTTGATGATCCGTCGCTAATTTTGCAGTCAAGTCGCCGTTTGATGGATGACCCATCAACTCTGAGTTACATCCTTGCCGCTCAAATGCGTATGGGCATCTTTTACTGGGTAACAGTGCTGTGGCGGCTGTTTCCCGAGAATCCGACCGGATTTTTTGCAACCAACTTCTTGCTCATATCGGGCGCGCTGACAATGCTTTACGGCATCTGCTACAAACTGACCGGCAACGCCAAAGTCAGCGCCTTAAGCACTGCAACTGTTCTCGCCTCGCCGTCATTGTTCGAAGTGATTTATACGCTGGATAAACAAGAAGTATATTTTCCATTCCTATTTTCAGCAGTGGTCCTGCTACACCTTGTGGCATCGAAGTGCAAACCAGTGCTTCTGCCACTGTTCGCAGTGCTTTCGGCGCTTTGCGCAACAGCCGCTTACCTGAGTAAAGAAACGAGCATCATTCTTGCTTTGTTCAGCGGCGTGCTTTTATTCGCCAATGTTATATTCGCGAGAGGCAACAAGAGAGAGGCGCTGGCTCGCCACGTTTTGATGTTTGTCGCGACGATTGCGCCATTACTGGTCTTGAAGTTTATGGTCTTTCCAACGATAAACGACAAGTACGTCGTAATGACTTTTGATATCCATAAGCTTTTAGCAAAGGCATGGCAGTATGCCGTGGTTGTACCAGACTTCTTTGCCATGCTTATATTCACCACAGGCAGTGGCATCCACCTGGCGTTCAGCAAGAAGTTCTATAAGTCGACCGAATCATGGTCCGGCTTTGTTGCCCTTCTTGCAGCGGCACTTGCCTCGGCTGTCGCGCTGATAAGCTTCGACACATTCGCAGGCGTTTTGATGTACATATGGCTGCCGATCTACTTTTTCCTTGCTCCCTGTCTGGCATTTTCCGTCGTCAATTTACCGAACACTCTAACAGCGGGAAAGCAGATCACTAACGGATTTATCGCAGGGCTCGTACTCCTGCTCTTAAGCCAAATTCCAACAAGAGTCTTGCAGGCACAATATCAATTTTCGTTCGACGCGATGACATCGGAGCTGGCACGAAAGTTGAGCATTATCGCCAGTGATTCAAAAGAACCCATCATCTGTGCAATGCCTACTTACAGCGTAGGCGAGACAGAAATTCCAGAGCAAATTGAGACACACGTACGCAGCATTTTGCAGAAACGATATTACGAAACAAAGTCGGAGAAGACTTCCGGGCAAAAGTTCACGATGCTGAACTTCCTGTCCCCCGACTGCAGCAATGTTCACGAAGCGGGCGATCCACCGAACACCTATAAACTCGCCGAGTTCAGAGGACATTCACTTTCATATACCAATGAATGTCCGCCGGAATATGTGGGCTGGACAGGATTCCAGATCTTGAACGGAGCGACGCCGTTTCAGCAGTGGGTAAAACGGCCCTTCGGAAAGAATGATCTGTTAATCGTCCCTTACGGTGAAGTGACGCCAGATGCGATTCAATATCGAGGTACCGGCATATTTGCTCATCCCTGGAAACTCAAACTGCTCAATTTCCCGCAACTCAAACTGGAAGATGTTGGACACGTGGAGCGCAAATTGACCAATCCGATCGGACATAGACAGACGATGGGCTGGCGGATTTTGAAGGTCACTGAGGCTGAGCCTGTCACATTTGAGACTTCGACAGATGGATGGCTAAAGAATGACGGGAAGATTTTTTACCATCGGGACGCTGCTAAGCCAGTGCTCAAAATCACATCCAACCAGCCAGCACCGAAAGCTTTGACTATAGAACCAGCACCGAATACAGTGACTTTAGAAACATCAGCGAGCGGCGCGCCTGCAACAATTGTGCGAAGCAAGGATGGCGACTCGACAATTATCGAAATTCCGCTCAAGCAGCAGCCGGAGAGCGGTGTGCTGAAGCTTCACTCGCTCGACGAAGGTTCGCGATTACACATTGATGCCGCGACATATGAGGTACAGCAGGCGCTCGAGCCTCGAGAGACTATTTAAGCTCGAGAGGCAACGAATGAATAGGAATTTCCTGAGTATTTACAGGAGTCGAAGAAAGGTGCCGAAATTGCTTTGAAAAATCCAGCGACTTCAATCTATGTCCTTCTAAATCAACGAGAACTATCTGAGTAACCGGTGCTACGTTCTGATGTTCGTCAACAACAAACGGATAAACCTGCTCTGTACCAGTTTTAGCCCAATTCTCAACAACTTCTTGCATACGATCAATTTCTGCAGGCCGCTTGGATGGTGTACCGGAATATGTGACAGTACCCGGATCTACGTCGTATACATACCAGAGGGTCTCAAACGCGCGCCCCGAGTTGAAACCTGACCAGAAATTTCGCCAACGTCCAGTCAATTCGCTTGTCGCGCGGGGAATGCGGACATAAACTTCATCGCCTTGTTTGACTGTGGGATGCAAGGCTTTGATTTGTCTTGCAACTTTCAGATCAAACTCATCGACCTCAGCAGCCTGCCTAAGTAGGCTGCAAAAAGCTTGTCCCTCTCTGACCGTGACGACCAGCGTAAACAAAGGCGCAATCATAGCGATGGCAATTACGATTGAACGCTTCCAGCCATTGGTCCGACGAGCCCAAAAACAAATTGCTTCAATTGACGCGCAGACCAGGAGCATGAGACCGATCGACGGAATCCCAGTCAATCGCGATGGAGTAACCATGAAGTTAGATACAAAACCAATAAACGCTGAAATAAACAAGGCCGCTGCGCCAATAATTGCATTTTCTCCAACCGCTACCATATTCGGTGCCCAAGCTATTGTAGTACCAGCACCATAGATCAGAGCGAAAACAAAGAGACCGACCCCAAGCCAGAGCAGAACATTCAGCACTGGTTCATCTTTTGCATAGAACTCACGATAAGAATGAACGGCATTTTTTACATC
This sequence comes from Candidatus Melainabacteria bacterium, assembly GCA_003963305.1. Classification (NCBI taxonomy): domain Bacteria; kingdom Bacillati; phylum Candidatus Melainabacteria; species Candidatus Melainabacteria bacterium. The sequence continues at coordinate 43,858 of RXJR01000024.1, forward strand.
CCTGGCATGCTTACGCCCGACCGTAGCATCGAGAGCGGACGTGAACCCAGAAGCTAAACGGGCCTCAAACGGAGCCTTGTTAATGGTGGATTTTTCAAAGAGAAATATCGGCTTATCTGCAGAGGCAAGGGTTCCGACATGTATAAATGTCAAAATTAGCGGCAAACAGGCGAAAAACCAGTCCGATTTTTTAAGCTTTTTGATGTCTCGCTTTCTTCCGGCCAAAAGAATGAGCGAAATAAACGGAACGAGAACCAGGAAAACTTCGTAAACATACAGAGAAGACAGAACGATGGCGGAAACCAATAAACTCTTAACTCGAAAGCCCAACTTGCTTTCCAGTGCCGCCATCAAGCCGAAAAACGCAGTCCAGACAATAGTGTACGCACCAGCAGACCACCAGGTAAGTGGTTCAAACTTACTCGCATAGCACAGATAGAATACGGCTCCCGTCAGAGCAACAGTTGGGCTAAAAACCATACGCATATAGAAATATGCGGCAAAGGCTGAAGCGACGTAAATTCCGAGCCATATCAAATTGCCTCGTTCGATAGAATCGCCAGCCAGCTTGAACTCGTCGTATAACAACGCCACTACGTGCGAGCGCGAGCGCGTCCAACTCAAATAGTCGTATTGAAAATTTGTGCGCTTCAACATGAGACGATGCAGTACGCGGACGTCATCCCCATTTATAGGTGCCTTCCCTTGAGCGCCCCAACAAATAAATAGTGCAAAGACAGCGATACAGCCCAAATGCAATATCGTGAGCAAGGTTCGGTTTGGGCGTCGAACTTTCCAGCCAGCTCCGTTCGGGCTGCCTGCTTGATTTAGAGGAGCAGGCTCGTTCGAAGCTGACCTCGAGCATACAGAATCGACTAAGCTTCTTTCTGCATCGACGCTGCTCATTATTGAGTCCTGGATGCCGCTACGGTAGTCCGCAAATCCTCAATCATGCGATCCGTTCTTATGTCTCTACCGACCTTGTCCAGGTGATAATGCCCACCGAAAATGTGCTCATCGGCAAAGGCGTACCTGTCAGCAGTGGCTAGAATTGGGATAGGGAACTTGACTTTGGCTTCCTCAATTACATTGTCTATATCGGTTTTGCCTTTTTGATACATCGACTCTGGTATCGAAGGCGGTATCAGAACGAACTGAGCACCGTGAGATTTGCAGAAGGCGTCGAATTTTGAAACTTCATTGATCGTGTAGTCATCAATATGCTTCGGCGCCCGAATGAGGATTTTACGCTCCATCGCATCCTTACCAACCGGCTTATCCAGGTGCCAAACGAGGTCACCACAACTGTTCAAATTTTTGGCGTTCAGAATAACTAAACCAGGATTCGGTTTATTGTAAGACCATGTGGCTCGGTGCTGGACAATCTGCCTGGCGTGCGAAATAACGTACTGCAATTTCTGCAGACCGAGCGTGCGCAAATGGAAAAGGATTTTTCCTTTCTCATCCCACGTGCAGCCATTACACTTTAGAATCCACTCAATAGCTCGCGGACAGCCATCCAAAATATCAGCCATAATCATCGGACGCGCGAACTCCTGAGAGTAAGACTGGTACTCGGGAGAGAGCACGACAATATCACCTGGTTTGATCGAGTCCTTAATTTCCTCAAACAAGTAAGAAAGCGGAAACATCAGACAGAGTCCCATATCTACAACTTTGCGATTGAATACCTTGCCAATCTTCTCGCTGTCGACGCCGAATAAAACGTTGGAACCACCCGTCAGAATTATTTTTGGAGACCCGGCCTGCTCTAATACCTGGTGCTTGTTATTGAGAACAGTGAAGCAACAGATGTCTTCCAGGCTAGGTAGCGCAATCGCTGCCCAAAAAACCACTGCCCAGGCGAGCAAGTAGAACACCAATGAAACCGGCGTTCTCGGAGCACTTATTCGTCCGCTTACACCCCCTCCAGCACCATCAGGCGCGTTGTTCTGGTGCGCGGGTTCCGTCACGATTGGTTGAGGAAAAACGCCGGTTGAATTCACTGAGATTGCTACTCGAAAGTAATTCGGGTATTTTCGCATCCTCTTATTGAAAACCTATGACAAAATGCTAACTTTTGAGCACAGTTCGCTGTTCCAGAACTCCAATCACAGACAAGCGCAGACTCTGTCGATAGCATGCAAAACCAGCTTGATAATTTATTTAAACCCAACATGAGACAACGCTCATCGACACGGACTGAATTGCCTTGACCGCTTATGATCATGGTCTGAAAAGACAGGTCAGTGGTGAGCAAGTGCAGCTAAAAGAAGTTGGAATCGAAGGCGCGTACTTGCTGGTGCCCCAGGTTGCGAGAGACGACCGCGGCACTTTCGCTCGCACATTCAGCTCAAAAGAGTTCGAACAGCTGGGGTTAGTAACGACACTCGATCAGTGCGCCATCTCGCACAATCCCCAGAAAGGAACTTTGCGGGGTCTGCACTACCAACTCAAGCCATTTCAAGAAATCAAAATTGTTAGATGTTCCCGTGGTTCGATATTCGACGTGCTTGTTGACTTGAGAGAAGAATCACCGACCTACAAAAATTGGTTTGGTGTTGAGCTTTCAGAAAACAATTTGCAGATGCTCTATATTCCTGGTGGCTGCGCCCACGGCTTCATTTCACTGATTGACAACAGCGAAGTTTTCTATCAAATCTCCGGTTCCTATAACCCGGAATTTGCTCGGGGCGTACCGTGGAATGACCCCGCATTTGGAATTTCATGGCCGATTCAACCTACTTTGATGTCGCAAAAGGACCGTGAATGCCTGCCATATCGAGAAAGGGAACGCGCGTGAGCTCAGGAAAAATCGTCATCGACATTGATGCTAATACAGTTTCACAAGAAAACGGGAACGAAGTTGCGACGTACAAGTTCGGCTCACCGGAAGCATTCAAACTGATTTCAAAAATCTGGCTCAGATGTGGATGGGACGTGAAATATGCCTATTCGTTTTCCTGGCTCGGGCGACCGATCATACAGTTGCCTGAGGACATGATAAGGGTGCAAGAAATCGTGTCCGAATTAAAGCCTGACGTTATCGTCGAAACTGGTATCGCTCATGGTGGCTCTCTCGTCTTTTATGCCACAATTCTCAAAGCGCTTGGAAAAGGAAAAATAGTCGGCGTCGACATAGAAATTCGAAAACACAACCGCGAAGCCCTTGAGCAGCACGAACTCGCTTCTTACCTGACCCTAATAGAAGCCGACTCGACCCTGGAGACAACGCTCCAAAAGGTTCGCAACGAGATCAAAGAAGACGACATCGTGCTGGTGATATTGGACTCTTGCCACACGAAAGAACATGTTGCCAAAGAACTGGAGAAGTACGCCCCACTGGTTTCAGTAGGTTCGTACATTGTAGCGACCGACGGAGTAATGAAAGATTTTGCCGGTGCGCCGCGCTCTGAAAAGGACTGGAATTGGAATAATCCTCAAACTGCGATCTTTGAATTTCTGGAGAGGAATGAAAGCTTCATCCTGGACCAACCGAAATTTCCATTCAACGAAGGTTCCGTCACTGAGCCAATCACATATTGGCCGAACGCTTATTTGAAGCGGGTAAAATAGCCCCGATCAGATGACAACAAACTCAGGCCTTAGATTCATTTCTTGTAGTTGCTGACGAATTTCGTTGTAATAGTTTGGATTCATAATAAAAACCACATCGCAGGGATTACTTTGCAAATGTTCGGGCGCACATATCAACTGCCCCGTTCCGGCCACATATTTGCCCTGCTTTCTGGGGTTTATGTCAACAACGGTAGAAACTATTTCGGGGACCAGGCTCAGCTGATTCAGAAACGTAGAGCCCTTAGCCGCTGCACCCCAGACTGCCATGGACTTGTTGGCGGCTTTCAATGCGAGCACCTGCTTGCGCATTGCTTCTAACTTGTCCGTAAAATCTCTAGAAAAATCATCGTATAGGGTTGGGAGTGTTGTGTGTTCTAACCCGCTATTCGAAGCATTAATTGTCGCAATTGAGCCCGCTTGAGGTAAATCGGCTACAGGTAAGTCAGCAACAGGTAAATCGGACACAGACAAATGCACACTCAAATATTGCCCGGAAAAAACTGATTCAATCCGCTCCACAGCAAAACCACATCGCTGCATCAGGCTCGCAATCGACCCTGCCGTAAAGTAGTTACAGTGCTCATAAAAAACATCCCAAAAGGCGAGGTTATCGCAAATCCACTCAAAACTTGGCACTTCAAAATAGAGATGAAGATTCTGTCGATTGGGAATTGCCTGACGAATCATCGATACGAATTCGTATGGCTGCGCAATGTGCTCAAGAACATGTCGGCAAATAATCTGATCTGGGTTCCACCACTCCTCGTTACCAGGAAAGAAATCACGAACGAAAGAAAGCCCGGATACATCATCGTACTCGTTGACATAGCTTGGATCAAAGCCTTTGCCTTTGCCACCGGCGATGTCGACGATCAACTTGAGAAAACTGCCCTTACCGCAGCCTATTTCCAAGAATCGTTTTCCACGCAGTGAATTGCGATCGACTAACAAACCTGCCACAGAGCGCATATGCTCTGAAAAATGTCCGGATTTATCTTGTGAATTCTCATAATCTTGGCAATAATCGAGCAAATTGCTGTCAAACTTCTCATTAAAAACAAAACCGCATTGTCGGCATGCGACAAGATGCAGCCTTCCCGTTTTACATGCGATTGCCTGGTCATAACTGGAGTAAAGCAGGTTTTGGTGCACAGGTCCGTCGACGCCCCGCAAAATAGTTATTGCAGAGAAACCACCACATGCAGTGCAGCAATACTCTCTCTGATTGGTCTCGACATTGGAAACTTGCTGTTCACTTTTCATTTTGGCACCACCCCATGAAAAGCAGGTGATGATTCGGAGCCAAGTTTGGCTTTCCACCATGCAATGGTAGCGTTCAGACCATCTTCAAGCGAATGCTGCGGTGCAAATAGCAACTCAGTACTTAATCGAGAAACATCGGCACGAACGATTTCCGACTCAACACGATCACTAGCAATGGCACCCAAGCGAATCAAATGCCGACCATCCAACACGTCAGCGATGTGCGCGATAATATCCTTAACAGCCACTGCGCTGCCAGAAGCAACGTTTATCGGTCCGACAACATCTGATTCGATCAATCTAACAAAAGCTTCGGCCACGTCATAGACGTGCATGAAATCTCGGCGTTGCTCTCCGCTGGAGCAGTCAACAGTTCGCCCTTGCAAAATGCCGGTAACAACATGGGGAATCAATCGCAGTGGATGCTCGTGCGGTCCATACAGCCAAAATATTCGCCCCCACGCATCAGCAATACCTGACTCCCGAGCACGTTCGTGAATATACCTGAAAGTCGCCAGCTTCGCCTTTCCGTACAGTGTGTCAGGCTCCGATTCTGTCACTGATTCACAACATGGGTTTTCATTCCAAACGTACTCAGCGACGGAACCGGCGCCGACGAAACGTCTTCCACCATTACCGGCGAATAGATCGAAGAGTCCTCTAGTCGCCCGTTCCCAGTGGTGATTATCTAAAGAACTCCAAAACTTGCCAGGTTCCGTCGTCCAGGCTAAATGCATCAGATGGGATGGTTTGAGATCAGAGAGCAAACGGCTCACAGCCAGGTCATCCATCAAGTCAACCCTATGCCATACAGCACCAGAAATTTCGATAGGGTTTCTAGCGACGGCATGAACTTCATAACCGCGCTGACAGAGTCGTTCAGTCACCTCTCGCCCGATGAAACCATTCGCACCAGTAACCAGAACTTTCATTACTTCAATTCTATTACTTTGATCTGTTGAGTTCGTTCACTATCGGCCGCAGGTCCTCAATGATTTTGTCGGCGCGGAGGTCACGCCCCTTCTTATTGAGATGGTATTGGTTGTTAAATATCATTTTGACAGGGAACGCATAACGAGCTGGAGTAGCCACGAATGGTGGCTTGACACGCTGATTACACTCAGCGAAAAGTGAGTCAACATTCGTCTTGAGAGCTTGATACTGAACCGTCGATACTGATGGCGGTATCAAAACAAAGCGTGCACCGCGCGAAGCGCAGTAGGCGTCGAAATCATTAAGCGTTTTCGCTTCACTATCACCGAGATGCTTGGAGACATAGAAAAGCACATCTGAAGGCTTGTTATCATTTTTCTGTTTCAAATGCCAGGTCAGATCACCACATCTGTCAATGTTCTCAGTGCTCAAAACACCGAGGCTGGTATTCCACTTTCCGTGTGACCATCTGCAGCGATTCTGAACAATCTGCCGAATGTGATGCACTGCGAAATCCAGTTTGTCTAAGCCAAGCGTACGCAGATGGCTAAACAGAACGGGCCACTGACTCTGGTCGAGGCAGTTGCTTCGCACAATCCAAAAAATGGCCCGAGGATAAATATCAAGAATATCTGCAACAGCAAGATTGTTCGAATATTCAGAAGAAAAATCAGCATATTCAGGCGACAGCACAACCAGATCGCCGGCGTGTACTTCGTCTTTCACTTCATCTAGAAGATATGCCAACGGAAACATCAGGCACAGTCCCATGTTTACTACCGGACGATGCAATCCAGCTTCAATTTTTGGTCCATCCAGACCGAACAAAAGATTCGAGCCGCCAACAAAAATAATCTTGGGGGACGGCGCCTTTTCCAAAATTTGATGCTTGTTCCGAAGCAGTCCAAAACACATCGGATCGTCCAAGCCCGGCAAGCAGATCGCCGACCACAGAACCGTTAAAAAGCAAAGAAAATAAAGTCCAATCGACCAGACCGCGGTAGACGCTCGAGCTGGCTTCGTGTATGACGCCGTATACCGTTCAGTTCCGACGTCTTGATATGTTTCTCGTGTCGTCAGCGAATTCAAGGAAAACCTCTAAATCGTTGCGCCATTGTCGCATTGTCCTGCTGTAAACCCATGACAAACAACTAACATTTGCGGCAAAATCGTTAACCAGATGGCATGGCTTCGGCTTTTTCTACTGACCCGACCAGGGCAGTTTTGCTAAAATTCGCACTTCGATGCCCGAATGGAGCACCCGTGACGACTCCGACCCGCCCAGAAACTGAAGTACCGCGCTCTCACTCGCATCTAACGAGCTGCCGCATATGTGCCGGACAAGAGCTGCCCGTCATTCTGTCGCTTGGCGAGACGCCCCTGGCTAATTCACTTCTGAAGGCAGAACAGCTTGACCAACCGGAGCCCCGCTACGCTCTGGAGCTGGCGATGTGTCCGACGTGTTCGCTGGTCCAGATAAAAGAGACTGTAGCACCTGAACTTTTATTCAGAAACTATCTCTATTTCACTTCATTTTCAGAAACAATGCTTCGCCACGCCCAGGAATTGAGTCGAGAGGTGGTGACGGCTAAGAAACTCGGAGCGGAAAGTCTTGTTGTCGAAATCGCCAGCAATGATGGCTATCTACTGCAATATTACAAAGCGCTAAACGTGCCGGTCATTGGAATCGAGCCAGCCAAGAACGTTGCCGAAGTCTCGGTCGGCAAGGGAATTGAGACGATTACAGAATTTTTCAACGCCGAGTTGGCATCGAGTCTGGTTTCGGCTGGCAAGAAAGCCGACGTCATTCATGCTAACAACGTGCTTGCTCACGTTGCTGATTTGCATGGCGTGGTGAGCGGAATTTCCGTCCTACTTAAGGAAGACGGCGTTGCCATCATTGAAGTGCCCTACCTGAAGGACATGATCGACGGCACCGAATTCGATACCATATACCACGAGCACCTTTGCTATTACTCACTCTCATCACTTGCAGTTCTCTTCAGGCAGCATAACCTTTACGTCAATGACGTCAAAAGAATCCCCCTGCACGGCGGCTCACTTCAGCTTTTCATTGGGAAGAATGACAATCCAAGCCAATCAGTCAAAGATTTGATGGCAAGCGAAATTGATTGGGGCATGCGCGAACTTAATTTCTACAAGGATTTCGCTACCCAAATTGAGACTCTCAAAGCCAAATTGACGGAGCTTCTCGACAAACTGAAAACCGAGGGCAAGTCGATAGCCGCTTATGGAGCGTCAGCAAAAGGAAGCACGCTTCTGAACAGCTTCAACATCGGCAAACAATATCTGGACTTCATCGTCGATAGAAGCAGTGCAAAGCAAGGCTACTACAGTCCAGGCACGCACCTTCCAATTTTGTCGCCGGAAGTATTATTGGAGCGCCAACCGGATTACCTGCTCTTATTAACATGGAATTTCGCCGACGAAATCATGCAACAACAAGAGCTTTATCGCAGCAGGGGCGGAAAGTTCATCGTGCCCATTCCCAGACTGAACGTAGTTTAGTTTTCTCTTTGACTTTCGAAGACCGATCGATCAAGATTTCGTCTTGAGCAAGTCGCCGAAAGACTTGAGAAAACCTTTGCGTGGCTCGACATTCGGTACAGCGGTATCGGGCGTTTCAGCACTGGTCTTGTGAGTGTTGTCCTGAACGTATAAAGAATCTACATTCACGCTCATCGAAGCTACATGTTGAACCAGTTTATCAATTGTTGGATAAAGGTTCTCATTCGTATAACAAGAAAAGCTGATCAAATCTCGCCCGGCATCCATCGAATAGTTATTCACCAGCGTCTGTGGTCCCGGAAATTCAGTGGGGATTGTGAACTGGTCGATGGGAACAGCGTTTTTCCTGGCGATAGATTCAATCTCGGCGACAATTTGCTCTGTGCCGCTAGTATAACGCGTCGCCGCCTCACACATGCTACGTACAACACCAAGCATATTCAATTCGATCGACTTATCGCCGGGAAAGAAATGCTTCTTAGTCTTGATTTTAGTGTCGGCCATGATCACTTCTGTTAAACGGCTTGGAACCAGAGTTTCATCAACAGGTGCATCCCAGAGCTTTTTGTTTTCGCTGTGGAACTGATCCACCGAGCTACTCGCCAGATGACTGAATGAGTAAGAAACCCCTGTGCTATGCTTCGATAAGCCCCATACCGAGAGCGGTCTGTACGAGTAGATATGATTCTCAGTGAAGTATGAATTGACTATTCCAGAATAAATATCAGGAACCGGGCTAAAGAAATATTTGCCGTGATCGGCGCAGAACTTGCGCATGAACGACATCGGCACAATGGCGTTGTACACACCCGGTGACTCATGGAAATTGTTTTCGTACGAGTAGAGTTTTCGCAAACTCTCTTTCGAATCACGCAACTCCACTTTCTTAGAGATGTGCATGTGCAGCACATTGCGATAAGGTTCTACGATCGTCGTTGGCCACATCCATACAATCGGCTTCCATGCCAGAATCTTATCGGGATACCACTGATGAATGCGCATTGCCAACTGTATGGCATCGGGCATGATTCCATCGTCATCACCGAGAAAAAAGACGTAGTCACCAGTTACCTTGCTGAGCCCCAGCTCCCAGTTTTCAGACATCGAAAGTCGAACGTCTGAACGGTGATATTTGATGCGCGAGTCGTCGTATTGCTTAACCAGTTCATACGTCTCCGGAGAACTGCAGTTATCCATTACTACAATTTCGACGTTCTGCTGAGGCAGAGCCAGTGCAGTTCGCAGCGAATACTGCAGCACATCGTGCCGCTCCCGCGTCGGGATAACTATGGAATAAACTTTTTCAGCCATCAAACTCGCCCTTCCAACCTCGGCAATTGTCGCATGCGGCATCAGCCAATAGTGAGCGTCTTAAGAGCCCTTAAATATTTCGAGGGTTCGATTCACCGCAACGTCCCAGGAGAACGTCTTTGTGGCAAGGCTTTCTGCCGCACCACCGATAGAATTCTTCAATGCATTGTCTTTACTAAGCCAATCAATCTTCGCGACTAAGTCGGAAACATCACCTGGAACCGCAAAAATGACATTCTGCTTATCCACGAAGAGGTTTTCAGTCGAATCACTCCTTGTAGCTACAATCGGCAAGCCGTGCGCCGCAGCGAACCAGAATGAACTATTATGCTGGTTAAGGCCATTTGTGAATGGAAACACGCAGACATCCGACAAGCGCAGCCTGCTACTCGGCTCTGTGCTTCCATAGGGCGCATATTCTGACCAGATCAGACGCTCGTAAATTCCAAGCTTATGGGCGAGACTTTTCAAGTCGTATAAGTAATCAGGTTTGCCCTCGCGGTCCAGAACATACTGCTCGGGCACATCTCCTACAATCATCAACTTAACGTTGCGTTCTTGCATGGAAAGTCGTTTCACGACCTCGAACAGAAGCTCCAGACCCTTGCCTGGATAAATGTATCCATAAAAGCTCAAAAGCAAATCACTATCGTTTTTCAGCCCAAGTCGCGTTCGCCCTATACGCCTATCTCTCTCAGACAACGGGGGGGTAACAGGCATTATGGGCGGTGGCGAAATGGTGGCTGACTTTGTGCCAACTTCCTCGTGACGTTTGATCAGCTCAGCTCTGTCTCGTTCACTCAAAGTAATGACAGCATCGCTATCGCGCAAAAGCGTACCGTATTCATAAGAGAGCGCACGGCGTCCAGCCAGAACGCTGGCAGCGAACCGAGAAGCGGACCGGGCGAAATTGCTGTGCTCGCGCCTGATACCGCCTAATGACTCAATGTGAACCACCACACGCACGGACGGTGAGCTCTTCTTGATCATGTCCGGCAAGAAAGTAATGGCCGGGTGGTCGTGATACATCCAGCCTGTAAAAACAATATCGACGACATCTGGTTTGTACTTACGCACCAGTGCAGCGCATTTCTGCACAACTCGCCAGTTCCAACGCTCATCGACCCGCTCGAGACGAATTCTATCGTCATGCAAAAAAGCGCCTTCCGACGTAATTATCGTGACATCCACGGCGCGGGAGGTTAGCTCGGAAGCCAGTCGATGAACAAAATCTGCGCCGCCTGTGCGAAGTGGCGGAAATGCTGCAGATACAATAAGCGCCTTCATGACTATGCCCAGAGCGAGAACAATGATTACACGAGAATCTTAGATGATCGCCGGTCGCCGTTCTAGAGAAGGGCGGGGCAAGCTTAATCTGGCGCAACCAACTCTGCATCAGTCGATAGCTGTAACTTCTTCTTGTAGAGCAAAACTGTGACCTCAATGGTAGTGGCAAGTAGCCAGAAGAAGAAAACAGTAATCGACAACATACGCGCTTGAGCCCAGGCGGAATCAGGCACGAATTGATAATGTAATTCGGTACTTTGGGGCATGTCTACGGCGATGCGATGATCGTGCTCCAGCCGCTCGATGTCAGCCCCGTTGGCTTTTACATAGTTCCAGGGAAATTGCTGGATATTCGTTTGCCCTATGCCAACAGGAGAGATTACCGGCTTGACCTCGCCAAAGACCTCGGTTGATGGCTCAAATGGGCAATTGTGATACTGGGCCACTTTATCGGGCGTCAACTCAGGAAACAGATTCGTTATTGTGTAAGCGTCAGAACCGTAGAATGAATCCGGCATTTTGAGAAGCGAAAAGCTAAATGTCCTGGTTCTGGCAAATTCAGCAACAGTATGCACCATTGCCTGTCGTGCAGAGTAGAGTTTGATGGAAAGCCCAGCAAAAGAGAGAATCAAAAGCGAGACGAGCGCTCTTCTGTTCGTCAGCAAGTGCAACTTTCGGTCGCTCCTCCAAAAACAAAGAATGACTGCAATTAGCATCGAAAAGTTTATGTAGGTAACCATTCGATATGCAAACTGAATGGTCCGAAAGTTGTGCCCAAGCTTATCGAGCGTTCCCTTTGTCACGGAAGCCCAGAGCATGAGTACCATGATCACAGCGAAGACACCGATGGCAACTACCGAGCGCCTGTTTCTGACGACGCCCTTTCTAAAAACCTCTGAGAGACAAGCAAGGAAAAACAAGAGCAGAGACACGTTTATCTGTGTATCAAGATGTGGTGTCATGACGTGATCGTCAGCCAGCTTATGCCTGTACGATTTAGTTTCAATCGGAAGCGGCACCAGGCGTGCGTAAAGAGAATCAAGGCTGTGATAGTAATACCCGACATGCTTAAAACTAGCGGCCAGTGCCATTTGCGGCGTAAACTTAGTGGTCGCCATTACCCACGGCAACAAAGAAAAAACGCCGAGCACGACTGGAATAGCCAGAGCCAAAAGCACATCTTTTATCTTGACCCGGCCTATCCAGATGGTCGCGCCGACCAGGAGCGCCATGAAACAAGCGCCGTATAAAGCAGTGATTGGATGACTGCCAGCCGCTAGAACAAATACCAGCACGAAAACGTTGCACAGTGCGAAGCGCGTCAAACTGTCCTTCGCCTCTAAGACAAAAAACCAGATCGCAGCAGCACAAACGAGCAAGCCAGTAGCAAAAAACTCAGGAATTGCGCCCCGGTTGTACAGATTAGTCATGGGATAAATTGCCCATGTGACAAGAGTAGCCAGACAAAATCCGCTAAATCGATCGCTCGTGACCCGACTTGCCAATCTGTAGACAAGGAAAAACTGCAAAGCGTACAAACTCACAGCGATCAAACGAACGGTCAGATCGCCGTTCCAGAAAAGGCTGAGCGTGCCCATCAATGGAAAAAACAGGTACCCGTAAAAGACAGGATACGGCATGCCGATCAAGGTATATGTATGAATCACGTCAGGGAAATAGTGACGCTCAACCAGAAAAGAGGCGACGTAATTGATCAACCAGACCTGGTTGGGCCAATCTACGGCGAAGACGGAATTCAAGTCAAGCAGCGGAATGCAGGGCAACGCGATGACGACGATACATGCGATCAGAAAACGCAAATTTATGCGTTGAGAAAGAGGTTCATCCATTCGCTACCACTAACCAATCTAGATTCGGAATGAACTATTCGCTCGGAGCATTGAAGAACACCATTTTAGGGCTTCCTTGAAAACATCGTAATCTCGAAAGAAAATAGCATTACCCCAAGATCCTCTCACAGACTGATCGAGGTTGCAGTAGAACCGAGGCTCGACGTAAGCAGTGCCCGCCGGTCTGTAAATAACAATGTGCCAGTTGTAGCCACGAGCCCGCAGGTGGGCGACAGTGTCCTGCATAAGACCGAACTCGCCGTTTGAAAAATAGTGCTCAGCATCCCAGAACTCGGAGACGATCACAGCATATTTTGCCGTGCCCATTCCTCTAATTACTTCCAGGTCACCGCCTTCGGTATCAATTTTCAATATACTGATATCAGCAGGCAACTCTCCGCTGCCGTGCAAGCTCTTGAGCGAACGCACTGTTACGTCTATTGGCTCAGAATAGTTCATGCCTTCAGGCACAGCATGCTTAACCGTGGTGCTATAAACACTCAAATCCGGCTCCATTGTTTTGCTGAGCTCCTGGTCAGGCACTTCCAGCGCATAAAAAGATGTGACACCGTCTTTGGCGCCCACGGCGATAGGAAATGACTTAAAGCCGCTTTGAACTTGCTCAAATCTTTCGCGCAAGCGCTCGAAAGTCTCCGGCATAGGCTCGAAAGCAAATACACGGTATCCGGCAGAGAGGAGCATAGCGCTGACATCACCAACATTAGCACCAATGTCTATAGCATTAGGACTGGGCAAATAAGACCGCAGATACTGCAGGAGAGCGACTTCAGGGTTGCTGCGACGATAATCCTCCAGACCGTCAGGGTACGAGAAGCGATCGCTGGCAGGCACAAGCTCACCAAAAATTTGTTCGTGATGTTGCTGCTCGATTGTCTTCGCCTCTCTGGCGAGGTCGTGCATTTGGGCGTTCAATACGTCAATTTGACTGCGCAAGTCGGCCTGCCTGCTGCGAATGTCTTCTTGACCGCTCTTTAGTGTTTCGAGAGAGGAAAGAATGTGATCCTTGACGCTCTTTATTCTCTCAACTATTCCGTTGCTCATGAGCTGCCGCATCCTTACTTACGGGTCTTCGAAAAACCCAATGATCGAGAGGTGCGTACCTGAAAAGCGCCTGCTTCAGCTTCACTTCTTCGAACCAGAGCTTTTCGTAAAAGGAAAAACGCTCGACATCAGTCGACTTATTTACTGTCGAGTAATGCTCCATAAATATATCCGACATTATCTCTGGAGATGTATTCGTTCCAAAATATTCTTTTTGCAACTTGGCAATTTCAGGCAGTCCTGTTGACTGCCACTCTTCAGTACTTTTCTGACCTGTGTACCACCTGAAGTAACCGAACACAGTGTCGACAGACTCGAACTTGGCTCCGTGCTTGAGAAACCTCAACCATAATTCATAATCCATCGCAAACTGATACGACTCATTCACTCGGGAGCCGGCCTTCTCGTAAATTGACTTAGTCCAGAAACAACACTCCTGGGGCAGATAACAAGCCTGCACGAGTTGCTCAGCGTTAAATGGACGAAACGGGTAGGAGAGAAAAAAATAGCCGTTCACGTCTATGTAATATCGCTTACCGTAAACCACATCCACATCCGGATTTTCGACCAGATGCTTGATCGCTTTTGATACTGTATCTGGTGCAGCATAACAATCGTCGGAATTCAAGTACGCAAGAACCTCACCATCTCCCATGGCAAAGCCTCTATTAATAGCATCGGCCTGACCCTTATCCTTTTCTTCGACGACGATCGAAATTCTGGACCGATATCGCTCCAGAATCTCATGCGTGTTGTCCTTGGAAAGAGAGTCCAGAACTATGTATTGCAGGTTAGGATAATCCTGCTCGATAACACTTAAAATGGTCCGTTCAATGAAGCCACCCTGGTTGTAGGAAGGCGTAACTATGGTCACTTTCGGCGTTGTAGAGCTGAATTGACAGGTCGACTTCGCAACAACCGGAGCGTTATTGGTCATGATCTGCTCGTTGGTGACCCCGACGTCGTCAGGAGACGCTTATTCTCATTCATCAAGCTTTCAACTCTGCCGGACAACTCAGCGTATCGCTCTTCCAGCTCCCGAGTTCTATGAATTGCCACTTCGTTCATACCGCCGAACTTGGCACGCAGCGCAAACACCGTAGTCAAAGGCAAGTCATGCTTTTTGCAGACTTCGATGGCGCCAATACTGCTGTCAACATCTTTGATTACCGCAGCGATTTCGGCGTCTGACATTGTCTTGGTCTCGTCAGGACCTATTTCCTGAGCGCTGCCGCCGTTTACGACGTAACTTAAGCGCAAAAGCTCATCCAGGATTTTTTTGGTCGTCTTTTCATTGTGCTCAACATTGGCCCGCACCACTTCTTGCATTTGCAGGCTCAACTCCAAATGCAGCCTGCGATAGAGCGGCCCGGTGAGCATGAAATACAATTTGTATAGAAAACTGCGCATCTACTTCGAGGTTGATACCAGCTGTGGTGACTGACTGAGATACCAGTTAATCGTTTTTTCGAGTCCATCAGCAAGCGACATCTCAGCCTTGAACCCGAACAGCTTTTCGGCTCTTGTCGTATCAAGGCGGCGACGTGGTTGACCGTTCGGCTTTGTTGTATCCCAAACGATTTTGCCTTCATACTTGACCAATTTGGCGATTTGTTCCGCCAGATCTTTGATCGTTACTTCCCAGCCAGAGCCGAGATTCACAGGTTCACTATCGTTGTACTCTTCCGCAGCAGTGACGATGCCACGAGCTGCATCTGTAACATATAAGAATTCGCGAGTAGGCGAGCCATCGCCCCAGAGCTCGACTGTTGGCGAATTTGCGGCTTTTGCTTCCAGGCATTTGCGAATCAATGCAGGAATAACATGAGAGCTGGCGTGGTCGAAATTATCGCCCGGTCCATACAAATTGACCGGCATCAAATAAACGCCGTTGAAACCATACTGGTCGCGATAAGCTTGCGATTGCACGAGCAGCATCTTCTTGGCTAAACCGTAGGGAGCGTTTGTTTCCTCGGGATAACCAATCCAGAGGTCTTCCTCTTTGAACGGCACCGGAGTGAATTTAGGATAAGAGCAGATCGTTCCCACGGAGACAATTTTTTCGACACCTGCGCGACGTGACTCCTCGATGAGCATGACACCCATCATCAAGTTGTCGTAGAAATATTTGCCCGGATTCTCGCGGTTAGCGCCGATTCCGCCCACAACAGCGGCCAGATGAATGATCAGATTTGGCTTGGCGTCGGCTATCAACCGGCGCACTTGCTGCTGCTCGGTCAAGTCGTAATCGCGACTACGCGGCACAACAATATTGTTGTAGCCGCGCTGTTTCAGTTCGTTGACGACATTTTGTCCGAGAAAACCGGCGCCGCCTGTGACAATAACTTTTTCGTACTTGCTCATTGCTAAATAACAGGCACCGACTGCAAGAACGCACCGAACAGAAGTTGTTCGAATTCGTTTCTGGTTTCGGTCAAGTCCTTAACTGTATCGATTGTTCTCCAGAAGGCTCGTGTTTTGAAGACACGCAGATCGCCTTGCTTCGCCAGTTTTGGGAAGGTCAGCTCTTCATGATCACCAAGGGTGGGCAGCTCGGTAAGAATGTTTGGATTGAGCAGATAGATGCCGGCGTTGATCCAGAATGGCAGCTCAGGCTTTTCGGTAAAACCGGATACTTGCGAGTCTCCGGTCACTTCGAGAATACCGTAGGGGCTGCGTAAGGGCACAGAGACGATGGTTGCAGCTGGATGATGCTGCTTGTGGAAAGCAATAAGCTCACCCAGATTCAAGTTTGTGAGCAGGTCGCCGTTCATGGCGAGCACAGGGTCGTTGGAGACAGGCATGTTCTCCAGAGCGCGACGCAAGGCACCGCCCCGGCCAAGTGGAGTTTCTTCGACCAGGTAATTGATCTTGACACCATATTTAGTGCCGTCACCAAAATGATCCTGGAGCACTTCGTTTAGATAACCACAGCAAATTGTGATGTGGTTGAAACCGTATGAGCTGAGAAGGCGAAGCTGGAAGCTAAGCAAGGGGTTGCCAAGCACGGGAATCATGCACTTAGGTCTGTCTTCGGTATAGGGGCGCAGTCTTTCGCCTTTTCCACCCGCCAGGATTACCGCACGGCTCACTTTGATTCCCTCCATTTGCCTTCGCTCAAAAGATCACTTGGTGATCTAAGAAATTCGGAGTATGACAGAGTTAACAGCGCTTGAAATTTCAATGCTTTTAACTAACTCATCCCACTTGACAATTCAAACAAGCTAAGTGAAAGCTGATTCAGCTCCATTCAGTGCACCTTTGCCCGTCAACTATTCAGTACATCGGCGGTGTCAGGAGAATCCACTTTGTCAGGCGCTAACGTGATCAGGCTCTTTACTCTTGAGCCTTTCGCGCCAGTAATTCAGCAGATCCGTCATCATCTGCTCAAAGGTGAATTCTTCGCTCCAACCGGTCGCCTGTTTAAACTTTGTGGGGTCTCCACGCAATATTTCGACATCACTTGGACGCAATCTTGCTGGATCAATCTTAACTTCGATCTTTGTTTTCGTTTGTGACAGAAGGAAGTCAAGCATCTCACGAATCGTCCTAGACTTTCCGCTTGCAATTACATAAATCTCGCCCGGTTTACACTTGTTGACAGCCAGCCAGTACGCGCGTACGACATCTCTGACGTCCATCCAGTCACGCTGGGCGTTGAGATTGCCAACGTGAATGACTGGAAGCTTAAGCCCCAGCTCGATTTCGGCAATTTGCTTGGCAAAATTGCTGGTCACAAATACTTCGCCACGTCGAGGTCCTTCATGATTGAAAGTGCGGGTGCGCACTATCTTCATGCCATAACTCTCGTGGTACTGATACGCCATCATGTCTTGAGTGACTTTGCTGACTGCATAAGGGCTGAGTGGGCGCAGATGATTATCTTCATTAATCGGCACTTCGTCTGGATATACTCTGCCGTACTCCTCGGAGCTCAAGGCGACCTGAACACGCGGATCAATGTTGGCATGACGAATCGCTTCGAGCAGGTTGAGCTGCATCTGCGTGTTGCCAATTAGTGTGTTGTTAGGATTTTTCCAGGAATCAGGGACGTAACTTTGAGCCGCCAAATGGAAGACATAATCAGGCTTCACAGTTTCGACCAGATTGAGCGTGCCGGATGAGTCTGTTAAGTCGCAGTCAATCAGAGTAATCTGATCTTTGATCTGGTTAATATTGGCGAGCGAACTGCGCCAGCGCTTGACGCCAAAGATCTCGACACCGGGCTGATCTTTCAGCAGGAATTCGGCTAGATGCGAACCAACCATGCCAGTGATGCCAGTGATTAAAACGCGCGTCATATCGGCTCCAGAAAGGGCATAAGCGTCTGCGATAATACCATGAGGTCCCGCCCTTGCCGCTCTTATTTAGTTCTCACCGAGGCGCCCGATGCTAGTTTCGATCTGTATGCCCACTTACAACGGCGAACGATATATCGCCGATGCGATCCAAAGCGCTCTGAATCAGACTTACGCTGATTTTGAGCTTTTGGTTTCAGATGACGGATCGACCGATTTGACGGCTGACATTGTCGGCGAATTCATGCGCCGCGACGACCGCATTCACTACTGGCGCAATGAGAGCCGCCTGGGGCTGTTCGCCAATTACAACGAGTGCATGACTCAATGCAAAGGTGACTTGATCAAATTGTTTGCACAAGATGATTTGCTCAGCCCGAAGGCGCTGGAAGTCATGGTTTCGGCATATGTATCGAATAAAGTGTCGCTGGTTTGCTGCGATAAAAACATACTCAACGATTCGCCGTCATCTTTTTCCGAGGTAGTGGAAACGGTTCTACCACCCGGTCTGGTGAAGGGCCGCACAGTCATTGAGGAGTCATTGCGCAGCTACAGAAACTTAGTGGGCGAACCAGTGGCGGTGCTTTTCGATGCAAAGAAAGTCGGCAAAGGGTTCAGCGAAAGCTACTATTCACTTGGGGATCTGGAATTCTGGTTTCGCATTTTGAAGAAGGGCGATCTGTTTCATGTGCCTGAAGAACTGGTTTCTTTCAGACAGCATCCCGAAAGCACGACCTTTAAAAAACTCGAAGACATGACCTGGGTTCTGGACTTCTTCAGGCTCGGTAAAGAGTATGCCGAATATGTCCATCGCATCGGCATGACCGAAGAAGAATTTTTCGTCGGTTTTCTGGAACGCGCAGGCGAACTGATTGACCGCCTGGTGACAACCAACGAACTTTCGGTAAAAAACTTGAGCGGCTTCAAAGAAGTTGCTTTCCATTCGATGCGCAGGGCTGCTCAGCTGGCGGCCAAGGGGCGCGCTTATGACGCGCTGGTAAATAGCACCTCATGGCGAATAACGAGCCCTCTGCGCTACCTCAAGACGCGCATCGAAAACAACGCCCACATCGACCGCAAACTCTAATAAGCGCACGCGTCCCGCGTGCCATGGAGCGCACGCGTCCCGCGTGCCATGGAGCGCACGCGTCTCGCGTGCCATGGAGCGCACGCGTCTCGCGTGCCATGGAGCGCACGCGTCTCGCGTGCTCAACGGCAGACGTTTTGTGCACCCAAATTGGCTACTAATCTATTTGCAAATACGGGGGCACAATCCACACGGGTGTTTGTCGACCAGCACTCGTGTACTTCCACTCCTGCGGAGTCTTACATAGACCAGCCTTTACGGGATTGTTCTCTATGTAATCTTTAACACGGTCAAAGTGTCGCGGATTTCGGACAACCCGGTCGTAGTATTCTTTTTGCCAAAACGGTCCTTTCCTTCCAAGAATTTTGTTGGCTTCTTTTGCTGTATATGACTTCCAACCGCCTACGATTTCAGCCAGCCCATCAGCCTTTTTAGGAGTAAAAAGAGCATGAACATGATTTGGCATTACGACCCACCCATGCAGGTCGTAACGCTCCCCGTCAAAAAAGAGCATTGCTCGCTGGACTAAATCCGCAATTTTCGGTTGCATAAGCCATTTAGCACCCTCGCCCTGGTCAAGACAAGAATCCAGCATAAAAACCTCTTGTGATTTTCTTTGTTCTGGCGTAAGCCGTCCCTGCTCAATGCTCCATCGATAAATCTGCTCTGGAGACAAAGAATCGAATAATCGAAAAGTTATGCTTTGCGGTACGGAACCGGCGTCGAAATGAGGTATATAGCCGCGAGAACGCCACTGCGGACTGCCCTTTGGATGCATATGGTTACTCCAGTTGGTTTTGAAACTTCAACTAGACATACGCGGTTTCAATCGAAAAAGTTCAATCTCTAGAACCATAAAGGAGATTTTGACGTAGTGCACGCGGGACGCGTGCGCTCCATATGCAGCGGGACGCGTGCGCTCCATATGCAGCGGGACGCGTGCCCTCCATGCGTTTACTATTAATCGAAGAGGTAACCGGCGAACGGCAGGTTGTACTGGCGCCCGAAGCCGCCCAAGCCGTATTTCCGCAATTCAAAGATGCGTACCGGAGCATCAACGCCCTGCACGTGCACGCGAATCAAGAGCGGTGTTTTGTCGGAGTTGGCAATTGGTGAGAAATTGAACTGCAATGGTCTATCGTCGCGAACATCGGCGATTGAAGCGACTGACGAAGTGATGTATTTGTCGGGAGCCTCGAAAATGCGGATTACCAGCTCGCCAGAAGTGAGCGGCACATCGACAACTGGAGCTAACAGAATCGATTTTAAGTTCGGTTTTCTCAAATCCAGACTGTATGTCTGAAAAGCAACCCGAAGCAGACTGAGACTGGGTTGCAAGCGAAAACCTTTGAGACTGCCATTAAAAATTGCAGAGTCGTCCTTGAGCTGTTGAAATCCCGGATTCATCAAATTCCAGGCGTCGAAAGTGTTGCGAAACCGATCAGACCAATAGACAATGCGCCGCTGCCTGAACAAATCGACTTCTTGAGAAAGCAGCTTGCCCTTCATGCGAACAAGATCAAGCTCTTGTTCAAGCTCCAAAATGCGATTCTGCAACTCCTCAACCGACTCCGGACGTGATGACGCCGGCAGTGCTGCTGCGGTGCTGTTTAGCTGATGTTCGTCAGTCGGTGGTTGCGCCACCATAAAATTCGATGTTACCGATAAAGGGCTTAAACTCATGGATACTCTATCACGGTCACTTCTGGTACAACATTTGAATATAGCCCGAGTTCGGCAACCAGAAAGGCGCTTCAGGATCAGACTGTTCTTCCGCCACGCTCGTAAACTTGAGCAAAAATTCCTCCTGACGAGAGTTGGCAATCGGAGCGAATGAGAAAACCAACTTGTCTTCAGCTTCTTCCTTAAACAGAATCGTCGTCGACGCCTCTCTCAAAAGGTTACCGGTAACGGTACGCACTTCCAGCAGAACCTTCCCGACCGGCTCTTTGTCGCCCGGCGAACTGGCTGGAAACCGAACGCCATGCAGCCCATTAAAATCAGCACGAATGAGAATCTCGCTCGTCCGCAGCGGAGAAGTCGCATTCAAAGAATAAACAGTGCTGCTCGCCAGCAGTTCTTCGATCTCCCGCAGCCATTCTTGTTCTACAACGTCCTGACTGTACTCCTTTTTGACACAGGCATATGCATTCCTCTGAATAGACTTGCGCAACTCGGCATCAGTAACCAGCTTAGAGATGCCCTCGAACCACGAGTCAGCGTCATTGTCGACCAGAATGCCAGTGACATTGTTTTCCACGCAACTGGAGTAGACCGGAGTATTCGAATACACACCAGCAACATTACTGGCACCGTAGTCACGGAACTTAGTGTTGGTCTTAGATCTATGGAACGGTGTATCTTCAAGTGGTGCCAGACCGATATCGAAACCGTGCGAAGAGAACTCACGCAAAAACCGCTCGTAATCGGGGATAAGCGGCATGAATTTAACGCCACGATAGCCCACCAGCTCGCTCGATTGACAGCCCCAGATGGTCAACTCGACTTTGTCTGAATAAGTGCTGAGCACTCGCTTGAGCGATTCAGAAAATAGCAAGTACTGATTGTCGACGATGCGACTGGTAGCGTAGACAATTTGCAGCTTATCGGAACCACCCTTAAACGTCGGCTTTCGCAACATGCCAAAATCGAAACCAGCTTTGAGCAACCGCACTTTCGGGTTGAGCTTAGCCACGATATCCTTCATAACCGGGCTATAAACACGTATTAAACTGGCGTGAGCTATATATTTCTCGAGCTGTTGAATACGCAAAGGAAGACGGTGATAGCGAGCCAGCTCCGGGTCTGACTCAAACGGCACGTCCCAAAAATTATCGTCCAGATCGAAGATGATCGGCTTATGCGTCGCCACTGCCTGGTTCAATAGATGAGAATAAGCAGGCTCGGTGTTGCGACAGAAGACGACAAGATCGGCAGAATTGATGGCATTCAGCGAAGCCTTACCTTCCAGACAGTAATCGAATTGAATTTTGCCTTTCGCAGCCAGTGACAGAAGTGGCTTGATGACGCCAATCTGACAGGAAGCAATCATCGACGGAACAATCGCTACAACTTTGGGAAAGGTCTTGAGTGGCATTGAAAATCTCTTCCTACTTGACGAGCATCTGTGGCTCTACCGGTGGTGCCACAGCCGCGGCAGCGGCAGGCTTAACAAGGTGGGCAACGTCGTTGACGTAATAGTTGATCATTTCTTCGGGCGGCCCGTCACCGACAATTTCGCCCTTATGCATCACTATGACGCGATTGCACAAATCGAGAATCTGATGCAAGTTGTGCGAAACAAGCAATGTAATGCCGGAACTATTGAAAAGATGACGCATTCTGTCCGTAGCTTTCTGCACAAAATGCGCATCGCCAGTGGCGAAGATTTCATCAACGAGCAATATCTCAGGCTCAACGATGGCACCGATAGAAAACGCCAGCCGACCATGCATACCCGATGAATAGTACTTGATCGGCAAATCGATAAACTCTTCCAGCTCGGAGAACTCGATGATTTTGGCTTCCAGCTGACGCATCTGCTGATAGGAGCGCCCGAGCAAAGCTCCATTCAAATATATGTTTTCTCTTCCACTCAGCTCGAAATCAAATCCCGTGCCAAGCTCGATCAATGGCGTGATCTTGCCCTGCACCAGCACACGCCCTTGATGCGGTGGATAAATGCCAACGATCATTTTCAGCATCGTGGATTTTCCAGCACCGTTCAATCCAATCACACCAAGACGATCACCAGCACGAATGGTGAGGTTGATTTTCTTGAGAGCATCGAATTCGGTGACTGCGTCTTTATCACGCTTGCCTGTCAGCATGCCGATGACAGCTTCTTTCAGGGCTGGAGCCCGGTTTCGATAAATTCGAAACTTGAGCGATGCATTCTGAATTTGGATCTGTTGGGTCATCTTAGAGTCTGTAGATCAGGTCTTTATCGGTCTTTTTGAGCGTATAAAATGCAATCGTCAGGGTACAGAAAGTAATCAAACTGGGAATCGCCCAGCGCGTAAAATCAGGCACCTCGCCGACATAGATCAGAGCTCTGAACAAATCGATGAAGTAGAAAACCGGATTGAGCAAAAAGAGAACGCGGTATTTCTCAGGCACCATATCAAGGTTGTAGATGATGGGCACAAGATAAAACAGTGTGCTCAAGCCGACTTTGATGATATGGGTCAGGTCGCGGAAATAAACGGTGGCAACCGCCAGAATCAAAGTTACAGAAAAATTGAAAAGGAAAAGCAGCGCAATCGCTGCAGGAACGAGAAGTACAGTCAACTTCATCTGCACGCCGACAATCATGGCCAACAACATCAAACTGGCGAGACTGAAAGCGAAATTGGCTGTCTCAGTGGAGACGGCAACAAGCGGAAAGAAAGATTTCGGAATATAGACCTTCTTCAAAAACGCTTCAGATTGAACGAGCGATTGACTGCCCATCATGATCGAATCAGTTATATAGGTCCAGGGAAGAAGCCCTGTAAAAACGTAAACACCAAAGCTCCTGGGATTCGAATGCCAGAGAAGCGAGAAGACTGCAGTCATAACAGCCATCGTCAATAGCGGATTGAGAAGGCTCCAGGCAAAACCGAGCACCGACCGCCTGTAGCGCCGTCGCAAATTGTTGACGACAAAGCTGGCCAGGGCGAACTTGATGTTTCTGAGTTCGGAAAGGGCGCGACAGGTATAGCCGAATACAGATTCTTTCTGCTCAAAAGCACCAAAGTCGAAATCATCCACAGCAACATTATCGCGCGAACTTTCGGAGTCCTGCGCATGCTGTTCTGGTTTGTCTAGAAGGTCGGTTGATTCGGCTGTGCGCATTAGCTCTCTGAGCACGTGAACGGTTCCCAAGAATGATACTGACCGACGGGGCTGCGGCGCAACCATCCGCCCGTGAGGTGTTGTTCATGTAACGGATATCGAGCATATGCGATGCGTGTGCACCTTGCACATCGTGAATCGCGCAAGGTCAGGTGCTGCAACTAGACCCGGGAATGTACGAGATAGCAGACATTAATCAAAATTAGAAAAACACTACTCAGCTTGCCGATCCCTTAATGACTGCCCAGATGACGCTTAGGTCGATAATGCCGACCGCCCAGATGATGGAAATATCATCAACACGGATTGTGCTTGAGATCTTTTAATGGTCCGCAAAGCTAAACCTATCCAATGTGGCCGATTTGCAGGCACCGTGTGGGTTAGACTTAGCTGGTCCAAATGGGCAGAACCCACTTTTGTTAGCCGTTCAGTCGGAAACGAATCACGTGATAAAGAACTTGCAAGTGAACGAACTCACCACAAAAAGTCCGAAACAAAGCGCTTCTTCTGCTGCCGAAATGACCGGATTGAAGTTGCGCAAGACGATCATCGAGCAATCGAGACGCGCTGGCGTCGGGCACATCGGCTCGGCTCTATCGGTCGCCGATATAGTCTCCTGCCTGTACGGCAAGGTGATCAAGGCGAAGACACCGCGCGACCCGGATCGCGATCGGTTCGTACTTTCGAAAGGACACGCTGCACTGGCGCTCTATGCAGCCTTCGCAGAACGTGGATGGATTACCGAAGAGCAACTCAACACGTATTGCGGCGACGGCAGCCAGCTTGGTGTACATCCCGAACACTGCTTACCCGGCGTCGACTTCGCAACCGGTTCGCTTGGACAAGGTCTTTCGTTCGGTACTGGAGCCGCACTGGCTGCGAAAAGACAGAAGTCAGAGCGCCGCGTCTTCGTTCTTCTCAGCGATGCTGAATGTAATGAAGGTTCGGTCTGGGAAGCGATCATGTTCGCCGCCCAGCACAAGCTCAATAACTTGTTCGCCATTCTCGACTTGAACGGGCAGCAAGCATTCGGCTACACCAAAGATGTGCTCAACCTGACACCGATGGATGAGCGCTGGAAAGCTTTCGGCTGGGACGTTCATCTCGTCGATGGACACGACGAAAAAGCCATGGCTGAAATCATCGAAAAGAATTCAAACGTCGGCGACAAGCCGCACGTGCTGATTGCAAAAACAACTTTCGGCAAAGGCGTCTCCTACATGGAAAGCCAAATCAAGTGGCACTACAGCCCACTCAATGAAGCCGAGTACGAACTGGCGATGACCGAATTAGAGAGGCAATCATGAGAGGCGCATTTGCCAAAACGCTAACTGAACTTGCAGCAAAGGATTCCCGAATTTATTTGCTCACAGGCGACCTGGGCTACATGGCTCTCGAGCCATTCGCCGATAAATTTCCCGACCGCTTCATCAATGTCGGTGTTGCCGAGCAGAACATGGTTGGCATCGCAACAGGCTTAGCCGAAGCTGGATTTATTCCAGTCGTATATTCCATCGTCACCTTCGCATCGCTCAGACCTTACGAATTCATTCGCAACGGCCCGATACTTCATCAGCTGCCAGTGCGCATCGCCGGTGTAGGTGGCGGAGTAGAATACGGTCACAACGGCGCCACTCACTACGGCATGGAAGACGTAGGTGTGATGCGGGTGCAGCCGGGAATCACGGTCGTGGCACCAGCAGACGCCGGTCAAACCAAAACAGCTCTCGAAAAAACATACGACCTTCCCGGACCGGTCTATTACAGACTGGGCAAAGACGATCGCATTGTAGTGCCTGGATTGGACGGAAGATTCGACCTGGGCAAAGTGCAGTCCATCAGAGAAGGCAAAGACATCTTGCTTCTCTCCATGGGTGGCATCAGTTTCGAAACAGCAAAAGCAGCCGAACTTTTGAGCAAGGAAGGCATCGAAGCGAAAGTTGTCGTCGTAGCAAGCATCAATCCGCCGCCTGTCGAAGATTTGAAGCAGATTCTTTCGCAGTATCGCCAGGCAATCACAGTTGAAGCGCACTACGCATCAGGTGGTCTGGCATCACTGGTGAGCGAAGTGGTGGCACAAGCCGGAATCAACTGCAAAGTTTCTCGTTGCGCGATCGAAGAATCGCCAGACGGAGAAACCGGCAATCAACCATATCTGTACAACAAATTCGGTCTGTCGTCAGAATCTGTTGCCGCCAAGGCAAAGACGCTGCTCTGTGGGGTACCTGCGTGACCGCCCAATCAGTTTCTATAGTTCTGCCGTTCTACAACCAGGAAGACCACATAGAAGAGATCATTACGTCGTACCAGGAAGTGCTTCGCAAGATTCCAGGCGACCACGAATTGATACTCGTGACCAATAACTGCCGCGACAAATCACCCGAGATTTGCCAGAAACTTTCAATCAATTATCCGAACGTCAAACACATTGACACCAAAGATAGTGGCTGGGGTCTGTCGGTGAAGCTCGGACTGAAAGCAGCTAAGGGCGACATTCTCTGCTACACGAACTCGGCTCGAACCAGCTCCGAAATTCTCACTCTGTCACTTTTATACGCCGTCGCCTATCCGGAAGTGGTGATCAAAGCAAACCGAAAAATTCGCGAAAGTTGGAAGCGCAGACTGGGCTCCTTGCTCTACAACCTGGAATGCCGCGCATTCTTTGATCTGCCCACCTGGGACATCAACGGCACGCCGAAAATATTTCCGCGCAAATTCACAAAACTGCTGAATTTGACTCGTGATGACGATTTGATCGACGCTGAATTCAACGCCATCTGTCGCCGCGAAAATTATCCAATGCTAGAAGTGCCTGTACTGTCAACAAAACGGCACAGCGGCAAATCAACAACCAACTATAATTCTGCATTCAAAATGTACTGGGGAGCGTACGAGCTTTGGCGAAGCATGCGTCAACAAGCGAGCCTGTGAAACTTCCGGCAGCGGAAGACATGGAAGAACTGTGGACGCGCCACAGCGAAGCCTGGCGCGACAATGCGCAAATTCTCAGTCACTGGCAAGATGCAGCGGCAATCGATCCGATTTTGCTCGAATCACAAGCAACCGGCGATTTCTGGAATGTGCTGAAGCGGCTGGACATCACGCTTCTGGTCGGACGAGAGTACGAGCATCTTCTGCTTGGGATGAGTTGCACAGAATCTCCTCATCTGACATATATGCCGATGCCGCATCCATCGGGAATTGCCGTGGATCGCGAAAAAGGAATCGTGCACGCAGCAAGCACGCGAAATCCAAACCAGATCTTTGACTTGATGGCAATATCGGGATGCACAGACCGTCTGGACGTATCAGCAGACGCGCCCGCCGACAAACCTCTGGTTCCTGTACGCTCCAGGTTCATGCCTGGCTGCCTCTACATGCACGACTTAGCCATGATTGATGGGCAGCTCCACGCAAATTCGGTGGGACAAAATGCCGTCATTCGCATCAATGAAGATTCTTCCTACGAAAGAGTCTGGTGGCCAAAATGCATCGAAACCGAGAGTGGACCTCGCTTTGGTCAAAATCACATTCAACTCAATTCAATTGCGGCCGGTGACACCCTCGAATCGTCATTCTTCTCGTCATCGTCTACAGAGCTTGCGGACGTCAGACCGGGTGACCCGAAGTATCCCGTAGACGGACGAGGCGTAATCTTTTCCGGAGCAACAAGAGAGCCCATAGTCCGCGGTCTGACCAGACCTCATTCGGCTCGACTGGAGCAAACGACCGGTAAATCGAGAGTTTGGGTCGACAACAGCGGCTACGGTGAACTCTGTTTAATAGACGCCGAAAAGTATCAAGTTGTAACAAGATTACCAGGATGGACCCGAGGACTGGCTTTCTGCGGCGAAGTGGCGTTTGTAGGTACTTCCAGAGTCATTCCGAAATTCGCGCAATACGCTCCGGGACTGGATGTTAATGCCAGTATATGTGCCGTTCACGCAGTTGATATAAGATCTGGTGAGGTTTTAGGAAGCATTGTCTGGCCGTACGGCAATCAGATATTCGCCATAGATTGGCTTCCAAGGACGCAGAGCGCTGGTTTCCCCTTCGCAGTAGAAGACCGGTCTCGCGACTTAAAAACAATGTTCTATACGTTTTCAACTAATGTTCAAAAGGATTGAGATAAGGAGATAGTTCATGAGTGGTAAAGGGTTTAAGTTACTAATGATTGGCGCCATGTATGAAAATGGCGGCAATACAACCCATCGTTTTCTCGATGGCCATCCGCAGATGTTTGTTTATCCTTTTGAGTCACAACCAGGTACAAGACTCATCAACGATAACCTTTCTGCGATGTTCCCAGTCAAATATCGCTGGCCTCTTTTCGCACTAGATGCGACACCAGAAGAAGACTACTTCGCCATCATCGACGAAGAAGGTAAAATCCGCGCTCGCACACCACACGTGAGCAAATTCCGCCACGAGCCAATGGACTTCAACGACGATGTACGTCGCGACTATTACGTCAAATACGTAAAGCAAACTGGTCGTTCACGCGCCAACAACATGGCTGCATTTTTCCAGGCAACTTTTGATGCATGGAAAGACTACAACCGCACCGGTCGTGAAGTATTCCACGTTGGCTACAGCCCAATCATCGGCGTTGATGCAGACAAGATTCTCACCGATCTTCCTGACTCTCACTTCTTGCACATCGTGCGCAACCCATGGTCAGCATACGCAGACACCAAGAAGCGCCCAGTGCCATTGTCATTGAAGAACTACATGCTCGCCTGGAACATGAACCAATATCATGCGTTGTTGTTCCAGAAACAGTTCCCAGATCGCATGCACGTCATCCGCGCTGAAGACGTAATGGCTGATTCATTCAAGACTCTCGGCGACCTCTGCGAAAAGCTCGGTCTCGAAAGAGCAGAATCACTCAAGACTCCAAGCTGGAACGGCAAAGAATTGACCGAAGTGTACCCATGGGGCACAATCCGCAAAGCCAATCCGGAAGCCAACCTCGCTACAGCTAACGAACTGTCGCAGGAAGAGAAAGATCAGATCAAGCATTACACATGGCAGTATCTCGATACTTTCGACTACAAGAACTTCCTCAACCAGAAGGCTCTTGCAGCTCGCTAGTTGATCAATTCAACTCGCAAGTCGAATCAATAAAATTGAAAGGCAAGCTCATTCCGGGCTTGCCTTTTCATTGCCGCTGGCATCGCAGCTGTGAGAGAATCATCGCTGGGTATTCCCGGGCGGTCAGGTCTCACGACAAAAAGGAATTTCAGTGCGCTGCCACTCAGTTTCGGCAAGAATCAATTGGCGCGAACAGATAGCAGCACGCGGATACGACATTTCACTGCTCGATCATCCACCGCACTGGATAGAGGCTTATGACGATCCTTTTTGTGCGGTTTTTTCTCGCCACGAAATCGACAACATCATCACCGGAGCCACACAGCAATTAACAAAACTGATTCTGGAGCTTGTCGAAGAAGTATGTTGCACTGGTGGATCAGAATCTTACTTTGATCGACTACAAATCGCGCCTCCTTTCCGAGAACCAATACGCCGCTCATGGAAACGACATGACCAGTCACTCTACGGAAGATTCGATTTTTCTCTCAACGGTGATTCACTCAAGCTGCTTGAACTGAATCTCGACACGCCTACTTCACTCTATGAAAGCGCACAACTGCAGCGAATGTGGCTTGAAGAGATGCGTCAATTTCAAGAGATTCCTTTTGCCGCGATGCAAAGTAATTCTATTCAGGAAAAGCTGATTGGTTGCTTGCGCCTTCACTTTTCGAGCCATGAAATCTTCCACCTTGGCACCTTTCAGCACGCGCGAGAGGAAATCGACAATCTCAAATACGTTCAGTCCTGCGCAGATATGGCTGGTCTGAAAACACAGTTCATTTACCTGGATGAGGTTCGCTATGACCCCGAAGGTCTGCCGTTGGACAGAGAAGGACGGCGAATAACATGCGTGTTCAAGTTGTTTCCCTGGGAATTACTATTCATCGAAGATGCGAGAAGCCACGCCGAAAACGGGAAGTATCTCTTTTCTCCACTTGTGACCTCAAATCGCACAACCTTTATCGAACCAGCCTGGAAGAGTATTTTGTCGAGCAAGAGCGTGCTTCCGCTTCTCTGGGACTTCACCCAGCAGCGAGAGTTTCTCCTCAACCCAGCATTCGATGCCGGCAGCGATGCAGCCACTTATCGAGACTTTCATCTGGTAATCGGAAGCTGGGTTGTCGGTGACGAACCAGCCGGAATTAGCGTAAGAGCCGACTTTAGTAAGACCAGCGGGCGCCGAGCACTCTTCGTTCCGCATTATGTGACGGACTGAGATCACCCGAGCGCCTTTGCAGAGTCTTAAATACTCAAAAGTTGCAGAATTTTGACGACCGAATGGATTTCGACAGGTAATGTTCTAAGATCTGACTGGACTTTAAGGGGCTAGACCATGGCTGCACAGAATATTTTGATTACCGGCGGCACCGGGCTGATTGGCTCGCATCTCAGCGGCGCCCTTGCTGAGCAAGGTCACAAAGTACAAGTGCTGTCAAGGAACAGCCGCTTCTCGGTGCCGGAAGCAATCAACGCAAGCGTGAGCTCAAAAATCGAAGTGATCGCAGGAGAACTCGACAACCGACCGCTTCTCGAAGAATTAGTCAATAAATCCGACATCATCTTCTACAAAGCAGCCAGCGTCGGTGCAGCCGGCGCTGTAGAGAATGCAAAAGACTTTGTCGAGAACAATCTCGGCGCTACAGCCAATCTCGTAGATGTCTTGAGAGCTTCCAAGCACCGCGTCAAACACATAGTGCTCGGCTCATCAATAAGCGTTTATGGTGAGGGAGTCTACAACTGCTCGAATTGTCAGCTAGTCAGACCACCACTGCGTTACAAGCTCGACACCGCCTCAGCGCCGATAAACTGGGATCCTCTCTGCCCTAAATGTGGATCTACCCTTACTCCAGCCGACACAAGGGAAGATTCTGAGAAGCTCGGTGAATCAACCTACGCTGTTACTAAAAAGGCGCAGGAAGAACTCTTGATCGGCACTTGCAAGCTGCTCGGCATCGACCTTTCCATCTTTCGCTATGGCACCGTAATTGGTGCAGGACAATCCTGGCACAATCCTTTTACTCGCTTTCTTGAACTTGCACTTTCAGGAGAAGCACCTGTATTGCACGAAGACGGCAAGCAGAGCCGCGATTTCATGTTTGTAGAAGACGTTGTGAAAGCCAATCTTGCAATCATGGACAGACAGCTTTCCGGGATCAACATTTTCAACGTCACGTCCGGCGAATCGACGACGCTAATCGATTTCGCAACTTTAATAGCAGAAGACATGGCATCGGCGCTGAAAAAGAAGCCTGTCTTGCCGACAATAGACGGCAGGTTCATTCCCGGAGACGTGAGACACTGTCACACGGACTGCGGCAAACTTGCCAGCGCAACCGGATTGAAGCCGCAGAAGAACCTGAAAGAAGGCGTCGCACATTTAGTCGAATGGTTCGTGCGAAAAAAGCACCATCCAGTCAGTAACGTGTAACAGCGACAAGCCACCGAACGCCGCGGTAATGCAGCGCAAAACCACTGCTCGTTCTAGCGGATTGTTACTCAAGAAAGATTTGCTTACCAGCTCGTGCGTAACTCCAAAGTCGATTCACGTTCGGATGACAATCCTCTTCGTCATCGAATAGCTCAGGTAGTAGGACGTCTTGCCATTCTCCATCATCATCGCAGTGAGTCCTGGCTGGTCTTCTGCCAATCACCAATCCATCGTGATCAAACAACAAATAAGCGGCAGCATCCAGATTTCCACCAACGCGCAACGTTCCGTCGTTGTATTCCCCAACGACTATACCGCTGGCGTTTACATTATCCAGCACCAGCACGGTTGAACCACTTTTGATTACGTTACGAACAGAGAGGGTACCTTCCACAAACAGGAGCACACCACTCTCTAGCGTCCTGTTCAAGAGGTCTCCATTTATCGCTAAATCTCCTTCGCATATTACTGCACAGATTTTATTACTCGATATCCAGGGTTCACTCCAATCCAGGACCAGATCACCATCTAGTACTGTATTCGGTGGCAACACCAGTACAGATTCGGCAGCGAAGCTCTTAAATTGCGCTCGTACAAACTCAGCAAAACTCTCCGGATACGCACACTTTGCAGGGTCGTACACAATCTTAGCCTTGATTTTCTCTTGAACCACGGCTGACAGCTCACCAGTCTTTCTGATGGTGCCAAAACTAATCGGATCGCAACTTCGAACAACAGGTGGTTCCACTTCCGGAACTTTCCTCTCCATTTGCTGCAATGGGTCATCACGCCATATGGACTTGCCTTCAAGTCCATATCTGAACGTTGTAGCCGTATTGAACCAGCTGTAGTTAAGTGCCTCCGAAACTACAACTCGCCGAAGATCATCGCGTGAAAATTCCTCTCTCGCATCAAATATTTTTGCTTCTATCGAACCTTCAATGACATGCCCACGCGCCTCTTTCCTGTCTTTCGCTCTGGGCACGTATCCAAGCGCGATCAAGTTACCACCCACCCGCAGTGGACCGTCATTGTACTCACCTACCATATAGCCACTCAAATGCAGGTTCTTCCAAACCAGCAGAGGCATACCGCCTTTGAGAACGTTACAAGCGCGGAAGTCTCCAGCAACGGCTAATACAGGCCAGTAGTGATCGTCATTATTTATTAGATTCGACTCTACGTGAAAGTCACCAAAACAAACGATCAGACAGATTTGATTTTTCTTGATCCATCCCTGATCGGTATCGATATCCAATCCACCTTCAATGAATGTGTCGCCCTCAAAAACCAGGGCATTTTTAAAGCTCGTATGGAACTTGGGCAACGACAATAACATAGTCGAGTCCGGCAACTGAGGCTTACGGTGCGTCAGCGAATCCAGCCGCGACTTAATCGAAGAAAGAGGTACGACCTCTCCTCCAAACAGGTTTTTACTTGTCATGTTTGATCTCGGGATTACCAATATGAAGCTTCAACGGCATCTCTGAAAAAAATAGGATAGCTTTCCCGGAATATATTCAAAGATAAACAAGTAGCTCCAAAGCATACTGAGTAGTCCAGGGCGCAGATAACTTCGGTAGCCCAATAGCTCTGATTGCAGAAGCGAACTTCCTACTCATCTCGAAACAGCTTCCTATCAACAATTGCGGCCAGTATCTGCTGAACAAGCGTATAAAAAATCATCGGGAGTAAAACAGCCGGATGATCGGACAAAGCAGCAGCAGCGAGCACCAAGCCTGTTCCATTGTTGTTCATTCCCAGCCCGAACATTAGTGCAGCTTGATCCGATTTGTCAGCTTTCAACCATCGAGACAGCAGCCAACCAGATGCAAAAGCGGCAGTGCATAGAGACAACGTTGTGCAAAAAACAAAGATCAGGAAATCTGCGTCAGGTTTTGCGAATGCTTCCGGCAACGTTGTAGCCGCATTTGAATAATTTAGAAGCAACAGAACTATGAAATTTACCAGCTTCAAATATGGCTTGAATAAGCTAGTGCGCTTTTCACCAAGCAGAAAGTGAACAACTATCCCCAGCAAGGACGGAACGACTACGGTGAACACCATAAAAGCATTTGTTCCTTGAGACGATGCCAACTCATGCAAGTCCTCGGAATAATCACCACTGGTTAAAAAACCGAACGTATGCAGTACTAGTGGAGTCGTGAACGGACTGAGCAAGGTCGACAAGAATACCAAGCCCAAACTGAGGATGAGATTTCCGTTGGCATTTTGAGACCAGGCCGTTGAAGACCCCGCGATTGGCATCGAAACGATCAATGCCAGCCCAACCAACAAGTTTTGCAGCTCGTCTGAGTTATGCCAGAGTTGCATCAATCCGCGCAAAGCTAAAACCAAGAGAATCGGACCCGCTGTGTTTGCGACAAAGCCAGAAACGATTGCTGCGGGACGCTTCCACAGGTTAGTCAATTCATGAGCTTTAACGCCCAATCCCGCGTTGAACAAAAGAAAAGCAAGCATAACAAGGGAAAGCGATACTTTCATTTCGCTTCCGTCGGGGCAGACGAGATTCCCGAACTGAACATTCCTCAGCAATAGCCCAAACTGAGGCAAAACAGCTGCCAGGAAATAGACTGAGATGAGAATTACCAGGAAGTGCTTATGAATGAAGTGAGTGCAAGCAGATACAACTCCACCGATCGAAGCGGTCGAGTGATGATCGTCCGTCTTATTTTGCATTCGGCTAGTTTATCAAGTCAGTGCCTGAAAAACTGCGAAATAGCTTACGCGATTTTCAAATTCCAACGGACTGAATGTAGTAATAACGAATGCACTCAATTCGATTTATTCGCACATGGAAATTTTTATCACGGACTGCGCAACCAGGCGTTCTCTTCTTCCCAGTTTGTAATCTGTGGTGTTGGCTTCCAGTTCGGCCTGGGCAACTCGTCAACGCCGACGACCGACACGCCCTTGATTCTGTAAGCCTGCAAAAGCGTATTCACTTCGGAAATTTTTGAGTCAGGCACGTAAATGTGTGTAATCTCCGGTTTACTCAGACCGACTCTTGTCGATAGCGAGCTTCCCACCTTCAGCCTATCCACAAGCTGCTCTCCGGGCTCAAGCATGCCGGCGCTACGCAGTTTCGGAACGACGTCGGCAGAAATACCGAAGACAACTGGATACGTATCGAGGCTGAGCGGGCTGTGGCGATGGTAAGCCCAGCCTTCATTGAAGTCCCGAGTGACGGATATAGCCTTGCGCCCGTATTCGTGCGTAGCAGCCTCTCCTGCATGCGTCATGCCGCGCAAACGTATCTCGGCGGATGGTAACAACCCTCGCTCGGCAAAAACGCCTGGAAGGGACGACGAGACCGTTCCATGAAAGAGATTGGGCAACTTATCAGTCGGCTCGAAAGGCATCCAGGACATAGGAGACAAACCCTCGCTGTCCTTGACTGCGTGTTCACGTGGCATCGACATCTTCTTCTGGAGGGCTCGCTCATCGTAGCCGAAGAATTTTTCCTTGGCGAATTCAATGCCGTTGGCGACACTATTGGTTTCGGTGCTGTCGCGGCCCACGAGTCTGGCAATCGGCTCATCGAGTTCGCGGCCCATTGTCGAAAATGCTTTTCTGATTTCGGCAACTCGTTCAACTGGAACAGTCGGCGTCGCCAACTCCGCATCGGTGTACTGCTTCAGCCCCGGCTCAGTCGCCGTACCGTGCCACCATTTCAAAAGCTGCTCGCCAAAGTCAGTGGATTGCCGCCGATTTTCCTCAAAAATCTGATGAAATTGGCTGCGTTGAGCCTGTTCGTATTTTGCGTCGATGCGGTCAAAAGCGTCGTAAAACTTGGGAAGATCTCGCTCAATCGCAACAACAGGATTGTTTTCTGCTGTAAGCGTCGGTCGTGGCGCTTTCTCAAGTATCGCCTTTGACCCAGTCAGAACGTCACCCAGCCGCGAAACTGGATGCTGCAAATCGTGCTCCTGCAGAAAGCCATACACTTTGGTCTTAGCGTTCTTTGCAGACTCTTCCGCTGACCACTTCAGATCGTAATACTTTCCTTGAACGGCTCTATTGCTTGCCACTTTGTTGATGCCAACGTCCAGGGCTCCAAAACCTGCTCCGAACAGGGCAAATTCACCGGCGCCACTTGCCAGTTCAGACGCGCTCGCCATTCTATGCTCGGTAAAATATGTGTTGCCAACTGTATTGACTAAACCGCCGGCAGCCCCTGCGATTGCATTGTTGCCGATTTTTGAAACAAACGGATTAGAGTAAAAAAGTTTGGCATCCTCTAACGCTCGCCCTGCACTACCCATAGTGGCAAAAGTCACGCCGTTGACCGCGGCATTCTCCAGACGTCCCTGCAGGAGACTCTTGTTTTCTGCACTGGGAGTGAAAACACCGCCGTAGAGACCTCCGGCAAGCGCCATCTTGGTGCCGCTTCTGACAGCCTGAGAGCTGAAAATACCAGCGGCAGATTCGCCCATCAGCTTGTCTGCAGCGCCGCCGGTCAGCCGCGATAATGCCGTGAAATCCAAAATGAAACCAGCCATACCGCCGGCTTTGTAGGCGATGGAGGAATTGCTCTCATCATGTCGTTCCACATGACCGCCAAGCAACTGTCGAACGCCATCTAGTGGTTGCTGAATGGCAGTATCGTATAACCCCTGCACGCACGAAATCCGAGGCGACGTTACTGTTCTTGCTCTGGGTTGGCTTATCCAGTTCCATGCCCCCAGTATGGTGGGCGGTGGGGCGGATGTCATTGGGGGAATTACGGTGTCGTGTTTTTTAACATGTAAGCAAGCTCGAACTGCTCATGCTCGATTTCTGACGGTGACGTGTAGAGCGTGTAGAATTCGGTCTGATCGGCTGAACGTGGCACCAGGATGGAAAGACCAGCCATCGTCACCGGCGGCTTGGTTTGCGGCAGTTCGTAGGAGAAACTACACGCCAGAGCATTTGTGCGGTATTTTCCCCAGGGCTCAACCGATACCACTGCCAGGCTCGGATAACGCCCGCTCTCAGACGCCTTGACTAGAAGCTTCTTAAGCAACTGACGACTTTCGAGTCCTTCTGAGTCGATAACACCGATCTGCAAAAGTGACACGCCACCGCTCGAATCGGTTCGGACAAATGTAGCTGGGGCGTTGGGATTAGCACTCGCCGACTGTGTATTCTTTTCGTCAGTACGGCGCCAGGTTGTCGCGATCGGAACCTCGTGAGAGACAGAGAGAACTTGCTGCCGCTCGAATTTCAAGTGAGACTGACAAATTGCCCACGGAATCAAAACAAGTTCAACAGTTGCCACTGCAGCGATCAAAGTTACCGGAGTCAGTAAAGTCGCCTTCTTATCGCGGTCAGACTCTTCCAGCTGCGGCGCGACGTGCTTCAAAAATAACGCTACCAGTAGCATAAACAGACCAACTGGAATCATCATCAGCGTATACAGGGAGCTATCCGCACGCCAATAGACTTCGAAGTGCGAGTAAGACCATGAAATCAAGAAATGACTTGCCATTGCCAGCGGTATCGCAAACAGAAACATCTTGCCAGGACGGGAACGTCCGTAAAGCTGCGAAAGACCCAGTATCAACGCAGGTATCCAATACGCCAGGTAGGACTGAAACAGATTGCAATTGAACAACAATTCCTGCTTGCACGGCGCTAGAAGCGCACGTACTTCCGGAGGCAATGGCAGCTCAACTAGAGTCATAGAGAAGGAAGCGATGCCGCTGCCAAAGGCGACTAGAAGAAAGAGAACAGCTTCACGAACGTTCTCGCGCTCGCCTATTTTTCGTTTCGCAAACACATAAACCAGTGCAAGCAAACTGATATAGAGTACTGTACGAATTAAAAACCACGCACCCGGTATTACGAGATCGATGTTGATCGAACCGAGCTCTCGCAACGACTGACATTGAGCATTCACGGTCTGAGTCAGGAGCGGAATCGACCAGCCGACAGCGCAGAATTTCTCCAGGACATTGAAGGCTAGTCCTGTCAAAGCACCAAGACAGAAGACGCCGAGAAGCGGCGGGATTGTAAGCGGAAGCTTCTTAACGCGATTGGTCGTCCAGACCAGGAAGTAATAGGGCAAACCGATATCGATGACACCGTGAAACATGGCGAGAAAAATCTCGTTCATCAGCTTGAAATCTTTGCATGCAGTACGAGCAAAAATCTCCAGCAGGGCGAACAGTGCAATCCCGCCGTAAACGGCGAGTCGCCCGGGAGAAGGCCATGCAGGCGATGATTTGCTGCTTAAGTCCCAACCAACCGTGTGCAACAACCAGAGCAATCCAACCGCGAACAGAAAGAGAAGGGTCAATGAATGCGTGGGTGTGCGCAAAAACGACGACATCTGGAACACATACTCCCAGACTAATAGAAAAGCAAAAACGTTGAGGAACAATAACCGCACAAGCGCTTCATTAGTGACTCGACGTTGGACGGCAAGAATACACACGAGAACGCAATCAAACAACAAGACGTAGCTGAACCAGTGGACAGCCAGTGTGGTGAGAGGGTCTGACCATATCCATGGTTTGAAAAAATTGTATATGGCAAAGAACAACGGCAGCAAACTGACAAGGTTGGCAGCGCTCGGTTTGGACAGCAACACACAAACAGGTTGACTGAAAGCCACTATCATCGACAAGCACAAAAGCGCGATCAACAGCGGTTTCACAGACTTAGCTGGAAGAACGTCACCGATGGAGTTTGCGAGAGTTTTGCTGCTCTTGCTTATCTTATGCAAGATTCCGACGCCCATAAAATACCAGAGCGGCCAAAAATAGCTCGTCGTCAAGGTGAGCGAAGAAATAAGCTGACTGCCCGATTGTGCCAGGTCACCGCGTGCCAAACCAGCAAACAAATAGACGCTCAGTAAGAGCGCTATGGACCATGCACAAACGGCCATAGCATATGTGCGCTTCGCTTCACCTTCCTCAGCATCACCAGACCCAGCCTCGCCGGACGCTTCGTCTGCCTCAGTTCCAGCTGCCTCGCGGGACGCTTCGCCGGCCGCAATTCCGCCGGACTCCCCCTCGGCTGCCTCAGCTCCGCCTGTTTTCCCTTCTAATGCATCAGCCGCGCGCGCCTCAACTGCCTCAGGTACGTTGCCTGAGAACAACGAGAATCTGGCGTTACGAGCGATTTTAAAACATCCCAGCCCGATCAAAGAACCGATCAGAGCACCACCACCGATACTAATAACCGGTCCGGGTAAATTGATTATAGTCCCAAGGAAAGGTCTGATCGGAGTCAGGATCAGAAAAGGAATGCCGGCTGCTATGCCGCATACAATCGAATTGAGCAAGCCGAGTGCCGTGCTAAATTTTGTCGTATCCTCGC
Source organism: Candidatus Melainabacteria bacterium (assembly GCA_003963305.1). Classification (NCBI taxonomy): domain Bacteria; kingdom Bacillati; phylum Candidatus Melainabacteria; species Candidatus Melainabacteria bacterium. The sequence continues at coordinate 82,744 of RXJR01000024.1, forward strand.
GACAACGATACTCGCAATAAAGCAGACCGATCAGAAGTGCCAGCGGCGAACAAATATTGAAGAAGCTGCGAGGCAAAAGTACCACACACGTAATCAAAAAGTAGGAAGCGCAGATCGCCGCCACCATAAAAGCGATCCTGTTCGATCGGGCGGCTCCAGTCAAAAGTGCAGCCCAAGCGCACGGCAAACTAATCATCCAGAGCACCACAGCCCAACCTGGCGCAATTCCTTCGAAACCAGAGAAAGCAGTTATTTTGACCGCCCAGAGGTTCCATGAGGTAAGCGGAATGAGCATGCACAAGATAGCGCACATCTGAAAAATGGGGCGCAAAAGAGCAACCGTTTCTACCGGTGCCCCAGTCAGGTCTAACCTGTTTTTAGAGTAAGTTCGCCAGTAAAATCTTTCGACAACTTTCCATGTCGGTTGCACTAATTTGTTGTCTTTGAACTTTTTCCATCGTGGCGCAATGCGCGGATGTTCAAGGATTTTTCCCAGCAACCCAGTCAGAAAGTTGACGGCAGTAACGAACCACGGAAATAGTCCGGCCAGATAGTTACCGAACTTTCTCAGTGCGGCGATGATCTGAATGGGATTCATCAGAATGGCGCCCGGGGTCTCATGACACGAAATTCCTCGATCTTCGTATGGAAACCATAGATAATAACCTCTTGACCGCGGCACCGGCAGAAGCAGTCAAAGGCACTCCAGGTTTCTATTGCGGAGACGCCGTCGCAGCTGGTGGCAATAATAGTATCCTCATCTAAGTTGAAAGATGCTACTGGTGATATTTTATCGGGATTTTATAGTGCAAAAGTTATTGTTAGGCTGGCGCAACAAGTATTTTGAAAAGCAGTTAAACAATCGGATAGGAGATCTGGACGGTTGACCGTATACGATCAAATTGGCACCGGATACGACACCACTAGAAAAGCGGACCCTTTTATTACCGCGCGCCTGGCTGCGCATTTACAGATTCAAGAAGACCAAAGTTATTTAGATGTTGCATGCGGCACAGGTAATTACACTGTCGAAATTTCAGTCAAGCACGGCGGGCTCTGGACGGGAATAGACGAGTCTTCAAAGATGATCGCCGAAGCACGTCGAAAAAGCGATCGGGTCAATTGGGTACTGAGCCCATGCGAGTCTATTGCAGCCGATGACGAGACCTTTGATGGCGCCATCTGCACCCTGGCCATTCACCACTTCGCTTCGCTCGATAAAGCATTTCGAGAGGTATTTCGAGTGATGAGAAGCGGCAGATTCGTAATCTTTACCGCAACGCCGCAGCAGATGCAGTCTTACTGGCTCTGCGAATATTTTCCACAGGCACTAAAGGCTGCAATAAAGCAGATGCCTTCTGAGCAAGACGTTTCGGAGTCGTTGCGTAACGCCGGGTTCAGAATATGTTCGACAGAAAAATATGAAATCAGGCGTGATTTAAGAGACTTCTTTCTCTACAGTGGAAAGTTCAACCCGGAGATGTATTTAGATCCAATCGCACGATCTGGAATCTCGACATTTGCCAATCTCGCCAGTCCTTCAGAGATACAAATCGGCTGCGAACGACTGTCGCACGATATAAAATCAGGCAAAATTTACGAAATTCAACGCAAGTACGAACATGACAGTGGAGACTATCTGTTTATCACCACCGAGAAACAGAACGAGTGCCACACAAACGAATAAAACTAGATACTTCTATTCCAACGAATGAACGCTAGATATTCCGCACCAACGAATGAAGGCTAGATAACAGCCGTTCCAACAGGTGACGTGAAAGCCTTTTGCTTATAGTCTGTCTGAGCCATAACTTGCTCGTAAATGGGTTTGACTTCTTCAACCGTGCCCTCGGCGATCAGCCGCCCTTCATTGACAAGAACGGCTCGCTGACAGAATCTATCGACGATGCGCATATTGTGCGTCACCACGATAATTGTGGTGCCCTGCTCTTGTAGCTCACGCACTTTCTGATTGCACTTATTGATGAATCGCTCGTCTCCAACGGCCAGCGCTTCATCAACAAGAAGAACTTCCGGATCGACACTAATTGCCGTAGCGAACGCCAAACGCACGCCCATGCCGCTCGAATAAGTCTTGAGCGGTTGATCGAAAAATTCTCCAACTTCAGCAAACGCAGCGATGCTGTCCATTCTTTCCAACATTTCTTCTTTGGAAATGCCGAGCATCATTCCATTCATCAAAACGTTTTCGCGCCCGCTGTAGTCAGGCTGAAAGCCTGCTCCCAGCTCCAGAATGGCGGTTACACGACCACGAACCGTTACAGTTCCATAGGTCGGACGCATCACTCCTGCCACCAACTGCAGTAGCGTCGATTTACCGGCTCCATTTGGCCCAAGAACTGCCGTCGTGCAATTTTCAAACTTTACTGACATATCGCGAAGTGCCCAGTACTCCCGGTGATAGCACTTACGATTACGAAAAACGACTTCTTTCAAACGGTCAATTGGACGGTCATAGATGTTATGACGCTTCGAGACGTTGTCTAATTCAACTTTGTATTTTTCTACTTGCTCTGTCATCTTACATAATGTCCGCAAATGACTTCTTCGTCTTCTGGAAGAAGCCGTAACCCAGAGCCCATACGATTACTGCAACGGCAGTATAACTTGCGTATACCGGCCAGTTTGGTGCCAGTCCTTCCAGCAAAACTCTTCGATAGTCAGTGACAATTCCAGCCATCGGATTGATCCAGATCAGAAACTGCAAATTCTCAGGCAGCGCTGTGGCGGGATAGACAATCGGCGTGGCATACATCCAGGCAGACAAGCCAAGCGCCATGATATGACGGATATCGCGGATGTAGACACCCAAGCTGGCGAGCAGGCAGCTCAATCCACCGGCGAAAAGTATCTGTGACACCATGATTAGAGGAAGGAAGAGAATTGTCGGGTGCACGGTGTGCAACGCAAATACCGATGCGACAAACAAAATGCTGAATGCCACCAATTCGCTCATCAAAGACGAAATTACCAGCACCACAGGTAGTATCTGTAGCGGAAATACGACTCGCTTGACCAGATTTGGCGATTCCAAAATCACCGTGGTCGAACGCGACAACGACTCAGCCAGGCAGCTCCAGGGGAGCAGCCCAGCCATGAGATAAAGCGCGAAATTGCCGGTGCTGTCACTAGCTCCGAACTTGACTTTCAGAACAACAGAGAACAAGAACGTGTAGAGAATCAAGTGACCGATGGGATTGATCAGAGGCCAGAAGGCGCCCAGGAGCGAACCTTTGTAGCGCCCAATGAAATCACGATGAACCATCAAGCGAATCAGCGCTCGATTGCCCCAGAGCGTTGTTGGAGCTTCCGCGCCCTCGGCTACGGTCGAAATGCGACGACCAGGAACCCGGGGTTTTGATTCTTCTTGCTGTATCGGTCTTTCTGAAATTGCAGCGGTCACTTGAAAACCCGAAGCCTTGATGCCAATCCCGAATCCATTTGGATTTCAAGATGGTAGCACCTTACTCGTAATTGCTCATTACAAGCCTGCTAATGTTCGGCTCCGATTAAGGAGTGGTCGAAGTGCTTGTTGTCGTTTCAGTGCTGGTTGCGGTGCTTGTGCTTGTTTCAGCAGCTGGAGCGTCTGTCGTTTCGGACTTCTTAACAGATGTGCTCTTTTCGGCAACAGGTTTTGCTGGCTTGGCGGTCTTGCCACCCTTTGGTGCAGGGGCGGAACCATCCCAGTTCAAACCTTTGCGAACTTCGTCGGCAGGAAGGTCGAAAGCGGAGACCACAGTCACCTTTGCGCCGGTCTTGTCGGTGTATTGCAAGATACCTGTGTATTTGTCGCCAAATTCATAGATTTCGCCAGGATTTTTGACCTTGTCTGACTTCATCTGAGAATCGTCTACTTTCGACTGAGGCGGGGCATCAGCAGGAAGCAGGAGTTTCAATGATTCAAGCGCATCTTCTTTTGGAATTGGAGTCGTAACGTAGAGCGACTGCAACACGAAACACTTGCCATTTTTGCACTTTGCGACGTATTGACCGTTCTTCTTGTCATAAGTCCGGCTCAGATACTGGCTGCTGCCGGCGGCAGTGGCGGCTGGTTTAGGGTCAACAACGAATGTGATGGTGGCATCTTTGAATGTTGATTCAGGCATACCGACTTTGACTGTGTCCAACTGAACTGTGCCTTGCGGGGTCACGTTGGTGGTATTGCTGGCATTCTTTGTGCACGAACTGAGGCTCACCACAGAGACAAGCGCAACGCTCACGGACAGTGCATTTTTCTTGAAGAGGGTCACATCGAACATTCTTATTACTCCGAAGGATATACGTTTGCAGCCCTGAATGACGAGGGAATTGCTAGTTCAGTTTAGCCGGTTGCATGGCGTATTTGGGCGCTCGTAACGCGCTCATTATGAATTCTATATAAGCGCTGGAGCTGATGAATTTTGTTGCCGTTGAAGGCGAAAACGCTCAGCCAATAATGCTTTACAAAGGATGCGAACTCTTTGCCGCGGCAATTGCAGAGAAATTTGTTTGTTTAACTAAATTTTGTGCAAGAGCGTTGAAAAACTTCTTGGCACCACGACCGTTCAAATGACTGCAATCCTCGAAATCGGTCAAACTGAACATGCTGTGATCGTCCATGTCCATATAAGTGACGTGATACTTCTCAGTTGTATCTTTGAGGAATTTGTAATAGCGCTCGCGCAGAGTCGGATCGACCAGAGCGCGATTGGGAGCGGTAATCGGCATGTTAACAACCACCATCGGAATGCCGTTCTCGTGCGCCATGCGAATCATCTCACCGAAATTATGTTCGTGTTGATTGAAAAGCTTCACATTGGGCGGATAGTAGCGCATTTTGTAGTGAGCGAGGTCTGCCAGCGGATTGTTCTTTTTGACCGTGTCTGAGATGGCATCATCAATATCAAGGCGAGTCTTCGAGGCGTAGGCAGTGGGCAGCATCTGACCTTTGTTGCCTTTGTATGCGGCAGCACGAAACAGATCTGTAGGATGCCCTGACAGATCACTCAAATACGCCGCACCATACAACCTCAAGTAACCAAAAAACTTTTCTACAGCGTCCAGATTATGCGGTGCAACGGTGCGCTCGACATTCTGCGCAATCACCTCATAAAACGGCTTGCCCTGCGGAAACTTGTACTTCAAAAGGGATTGATGCACATAGGTATTATCGACAACAGGCTGATCGTTAGACATAAACTCAGCCGGTGCTGTAGCTACGATGACAAAGTTTGGACGTTTGCCCAGTTCCATAGCGCGCTGAAAGATCAGCTGATAATCAGATGCCATACAGCCTCTCAGCGCCATATTAAGCACGTTCACATCAGCGCCAAGATCTTTCTTGAGTTGATTTTCAAAGTATGTCGCTTTGTCGTAGTCGTTAGCAAAACGAGCTTCTCGCAGCTCCTTATTGATCGACATGTCACTTACTTCAGCAGCAGTACGCATCAGAGACGATCCCATTAGCACCACTGACGGTTCATGATCGTTAGTAGATAGGTACTTGATCGCTTTGCTGCAGTGCCGATCAGGATTGGGGAATTGCTGCTGATACCATTCCGGCAGAAGCACAGGTACAAGACCGGTTGCAATGGCGTCCACACCGATAAGCAAAATAACAATCAGCACAAACGGGCTACTGGCTAAACGCCTCCAGCCCTTCTGCTTTGTCGTTGTCGATTCTGCTCCCATTGTCGCCCTAGAATTGGAAATAGATAAATGGCGCGGACGCGTTGGAAAGGAATGTGATCATGAGCACTACCAGCGCACTCCAGTAGACGGCTTTGACCGGCACAGGAACCACCTTGAATGCCTGTTTTTCAATCAGTTTGCCGAGCGGATAATTGATCAGCAGAAGCACCACAGTCATTGCGATCACGATCGGCACGACAAGAGGCATTTCCTGCTTCAAAACAAGGAACTGATGCCCTTCGACCGGCGTAAAGATTGGATGCAGCAGTACCATGCGCTTAATGTAGTTGAATGCGACATTGATATTGGTCATTCCGAAAAACACGCAACCGACCACAACAGCATTGAATGTAAGCAGCATGGAAAGCGCATGGAAGATTTTCGACTCCCAGAATTTCTGCAGTTGCGGCAGCATGGCCTTGAGCCCGACGAATTCACGATGAACGATCAAGCAGAGTCCATGGTAGATACCCCAGACGACGAAGTTCCAGGACGCTCCATGCCACAATCCGCCCAGCGCCATTGTGACGAAGAGATTCCAGTTCACCTGCCACTTGGTACCACGGGAGCCACCAATCGGTATGAACAAATAGTCGCGCAACCAGGTCGACAAAGAAATGTGCCAGCGCTTCCAAAAATCAGCCATATTGGCGGCGATGAAAGGCAAGTTGAAGTTGATTGGAATGTGGTATCCGAACAACATCGCCGAACCGCGACCGATGTCGGTATAAGCCGAAAAGTCGAAGTAAATTTGGAAAGCGAATGCGTAAGCGAAAAGCCACAGTTCGATGGCGCCGAATGCTGATGGATCGGCAAATCCCATCTGCACGAAAGTAGACAGGTTGTTGGCCAGAAGCAGCTTCTTAGCCATTCCGGTAATGATCAAAGGCACGCCTTCGTCGAAGTCCGAAAGATGCGGCTTCTTCTCTTCCAGCATCTGCGCCACAAAATCTGGGTAGCGCTTAACTGGTCCGGCAATTTGAGTCGGGAAAAAGGCGGCAAAAAGGGCGAAGAGCACAAATGAGTTGACCGGCTTATTGCCCCGGTAAATTTCGAATAGATAGTGAATAAACTCAAATGTGAAGAACGAAATACCCAGCGGAAGGATGATATTGGTCACCCAGCCCGGGTTATGGTGTGTAACGAGCCCTACGGCCGCGGAAGCAGAGGTGACGGCAAAACCGGCGTACTTGAAAATGCCAAGTGTGAGCAGGTTCAAACCGATGCCGATGCCGAGAAGAAGCTTGCGCTTATCCATATGCCGATGCATATAGAAGCCCCATAGCCAATTCAAGAAAGTCATGGGGACGATCAGCAAAATGAACTGGGGAATCCAGCTCATGTAAAAGATATAGCTTGCGATAAGCAGCATCGGCAGGCGCAGCTTATGGGGCAAAACCCAGAACAGCGCCACTACGCATGGCAGGAAAAGAAGGTATTGGAGTGTGGTAAACAGCATTTTTTGGTTAGCCAGCCAGGGTTGCGTCTAACGGTTGTTGAGAGCGCCCAAGTCGGCTGTATGGTAACACGCGCCCCTGTTGTCAAACCGGAGAAAGATTTTAGGTCTTCAAGCGCCAGTTGATAGAATGAGAGGAGGATCAGACAGCGGAGGAGCGCTATGACCTTCCAGACAGACAAAAAATGCCCCTATTGCGCCGAAACAATTCGCAGCGCCGCTGAGATCTGTAGATTTTGCAATCGCGCTGTTCTGAATGCGAAGTTGTGCTCCGCCTGTTGTGAGCCAGTTCGCCAGACAGCCAAACGTTGCCGTTTCTGCCAACAAGACCAGGTTCAGATGCCGGGCTGGATGGAAGAAACGCCCAAAAGCAACGTGGTCACCACTTTGACGCCGAGCTTCGGCTTCCAGTTGCCGGTGCACACGCCCACTTATACACCGGTCGAACCCAAGAAGCTGCCTGAGCAATGCCTGGCTGAGGAAGAATTCAAAAAGTGGCAGAAGCAGCGACGAGACGCCATCGCATACGGTGGCAACAATGAGTGACAAACCAAAGCAATGCCCACATTGTGCTGAGCTTTTGATGCCGGAAGCGATTATCTGCCGTTATTGCGACCGGGGAGTGTGCGCAAGCAGCTTTAAGAATTGTCCTCATTGCAGTGAAATGATCTGGACTGCTGCCAAATACTGTCGATACTGTAGATCGACGGTCGAGAACAATCCCTTTGCGGAGTGGGGTCAACCGAACCGAAAGTCCATCTATGACAAAGTCAAAGCCGAAACAGGCATTCATCTTGATGATGATGCGATTGACAAACTCTTTCAGCGAATAATGACCAGGAGACCCGATTGAGCTTAAAACACATTTTGTTTGCCACCTCGCTTTTGGCAATCTCGGCTAGTGCAGCTGTCGCAGAAGACCCGTACCGCCGCGCCGTGATGAACTACCAGGCGCACCACTATTCAGCGGCTCTCACAGACCTGGAAAAGCTCGTCGCACAATATCCGAACAATGCCATGGTGCGATACTACCGGGCGCTTGCCTATCAGGGAACAAATCAGATGTCTCTCGCTCGCAAAGACTTCGAATGGGTGGCGACCAACTGCCCGGACGGCAAAGTGAAACAACAAGCTGCAGCCGGATTACGCAACCTGGGCGGTTATACCGCCAGTACGACTTCCGGTTATAACTCGCTGATGAACAATGGCGTTCCGAAGTTTTTCGCCCAGGCACCTTCGACTAACAGCGCTTCCTCCGGCTCTTCTTCATCCTCAACGACAATATCATCTTCGGCTGGTGGTTCAGCGACGTCGCAATCCAGCGGCAGCGGGGTTTCCAGACCCGGCGGCAAACTACAAAAGATTCTTGAATTTACGAGCCAGACTTGCGGTCCATGCATAACTTTTGCCCCCATATTTGAGCAGACCAAAAGCAAATTTCCCGATATCGACATGCAGGCGCTCGATGTTGCTGATGCAGGCAATGCCGCGCTGGTCGAGCAGTACAGCGTCAAGAACTATCCCACTCTGGTCTTCATTTCCAACACCGGCAATTTGCTTTTGAAACGGGCCGGCGCACCAGTTTCAGTGGCACAGTTCTCGCAACTAATTGATATGTATCGATAGAAAGCTGGCGCAATCAATGCCAGCATTACTCGACGCTGTTTCCGTCCAACAAGTGATTGGGTGTTATTGTCTTGGTATTGCTATACCGATCCGCAAATTATAAGGCGGACGTTTTTTCGAGTAGTATTCGACTGGAAAATACATTTCCCGATTGTTTGGATTCAAATGCGTGAAAACTTGCGCATATCCATCGATTACACTTACATCACAAAATACCCCCCGCCGCACTGGCACATTATTTGGGCAGCGAGCAAAAGATATTTCCTTCAATACTGCTAAAACGCTAGCGTCTAAGTTCTCCAGTCCAGAAGAACGTTCTATGTTCAGATTACGGATCGAGCCATCGCGTTGAATGTCAAAAGAGCAAATCAGAGACTCATGTTGCACGGTTCTAACAATCTTTAGGCTATTGATTCGATTTTCAAGCTTTTTATCAACAGCAATAAACCAAGGTTCAAGTCGTCCCACAGCCATTAAAATAGATCCACCTGGTGCGGCGTGGAAACCTGCTTGTACGGACTGAGCGCTACATAACAAGGCGAAAATTCCAATGCAAAAATTTGTTCTCTTTTTCATAACACCTCCGAGTTCACTGCGTCCATTTCAAATTAGAGAGACTGTGCGGATCAACCGGAATCGAGCGTTGACTAATGCCCGTGCAGGTCGCAGTCGATCTCTTCCATCAATAAACGAGCCCGCTCCACAAGCTGGTCTTTGCGTTCAGGCGCCACTTCGTCCAGGTATGTCTCAAGAGCGCTTATAGGCGATGCTACAGATGTCTCGGTGAGCTGAGGCAACCTGGCACGGCTGTTGTTGGAGACGATTTCGGGATAAATCTTGAATGTCAGGGCCGCACGCGCACTGGCAGCCAGCGCATCTTCATCGACTTGCTCCAGCTGCTCCTGATTGATTTTGTAGCGCACACGCAGAACACAACCAGGCTTAACGGACTTCTCGATTTTTTCAATCAGACGTGCCGTTGGATTTTCAAAACTGGTCAAATCAGCTTCAACAGTGACGAACGGTCGAGGGTCAATGGAATGAAACTTGAAATCGACTTTCTTTCTTTCCAAAATCACATGAATGAAGCCTTTGTCCTCTTTCTCCTCACCGAAATCTACACGTTCGAGACTGCCGGCATACGCTATAGCAGGCTGCTGCTCACGAATCACCTGATGCCTGTGAATGTGACCGAGCGCGACGTAGTCAACGCGAGGGTCGACAAACATTTCAACAGGAAATGTCAAAGTGTATCCAATCAACAACTCCTGCTCTATACCAGCCAGCGCCCTGTCGAGGCTCATATGCGCAGTCACGACGGTCGGCAGGGCCGGGTCGAGCGATTCATAATAACCGCGCAACATGTCGGTGATTTTCTCAACCAAAAGTCGATCCAACGCAGCGGCAGGCAAATTCGCATACTTCTCCAGTGTCATCATCTGATGCCTGGTTATGTGAGGCAGACCAATCAATTGAAAAGCACCATTAGCGGTGTCAATGACACGACAGACGGGCTTGTCTATGGTGATCACTCCAGGCACTTCCAGGCTCTGAAACACAGACATGGAATGGCTCGAGGTAGAGCGCAAAATCTGGTCGTGATTGCCGACCACCAAAATCGTCTGGATGCCGGCGTTGGAAAGCCGCTTCAACTCAGCAGCGAACATCTTCTGATAGACAGGCTCCGGGGAAGCGTTGCGATAAGCATCGCCCGAGAACAAGAAAACATCGACATTTTTATCTATGGCAAAATCGACGGTTTTCGAGAGCGCCAGCACGAAATCTTCAAAACGAACGTTCAAACCAGTTTTAGGATTGACGCGTCCGTGCGACTCGCCAGATCCGAAATGGATATCAGATACGTGAATTAGTTGTATCGGCATAGACAAACATCTTAGGCTAAACATGCGAAGCTAACCAGTTAGTTATTCCTGATGCAATGAGCGCTAAAATAATTTCATGTCAAAACCAAGCCGAACTCACAACCTGTCCAAAGGGCAACGGCACACAGTCACCATCGAGTCTCTCGCACCAGGCGGCGAAGGCGTAGCAAAGAGCCTCGGACCGCCGGTATTCGTCAATCGCGTGGCCCCGGGAGACGTAGTAGAAATCGAGCTTTACGACGTCCGCAAAGATTTCGCCAAGGCAAAGGTGAGTCGCCTCATCACGCCTTCGAAACACAGAGCTGAGCCGCCCTGCCCTGTCTTCAAGGTCTGCGGAGGCTGCCAGTGGCAACACCTGAGCTACGAATATCAGCTCACCGCCAAAGAAGATATCGTCAAACAAGCGCTCAAGCACATCGGCAAATTAGACGGCGAGCTGGTTAAGACAATCATCGGCGCGCCGGCCGCTCTGCATTACCGCAACAAGGCACAGTTTCCGGTCAAGCACCCGCAAGGCAGCGACAGAATATTGGCCGGTTATTATCGGCAAGACTCGCACGAACTGGTCAATATCAAGCACTGCCCGGTCCAGCCCGAATCCATGGACCACCTGCTCGACCTGGTAAAAAACATCTGCGAGGAGCATGGCATCAGTGCTTACGACGAACGAAGCCACAAAGGACTGCTTCGCCACATCAATATCCGCTACAGCTTCGGACAACAGAAATTGCTTTTGACGCTCGTCCTGAATGCCTCGGCGTCGTCGGCTGATGACTTCCAAAATCTCAAGTGCTACGACCAGATTGTCGGAGCTGCGCAGGCTCTCAAAGATGCAGTTCCCGAACTGATCGGCGTGTCAATCAACTTGAACAACCAGCGCGGCAACAAAATTCTCGGTGATTTGACCTTTCCGCTTGAAGGCGCAGATCGGATTCAAGAGATCTTGCAAACCGACCGCGATGACTTTCCTGACAGATTGAGGGAAGGATTGAAGTTTGATCTTTCATCGAGCAGTTTCTTCCAGGTAAACACGCACCAGGCAGTCAAGCTGCTGGAGCAGGCCTTCCTGCCAATTGCCCAACTGCAAAGAAGCGATTTGAAAATAGTCGATGCTTATGCAGGCGTGGGAGCCATTTCGCTGTGGCTGGCGCCACTGGCCAGCCAGGTTATTGCCATCGAAGAGCATCCGGCAGCCGTTGCGGACGGCAGAGAAAATGCCCGGCTGAACAGCATTGAGAACGTGGAATTTCGGGAAGGCCGGGTGGAAGACGTGTTGCTTGAACTGCGCAACGAGCAGGCTTCCATCGATGTCATAGTGGTAGATCCGCCACGAAAGGGTCTCAGTCCGGAGGTCGTAGAATCATTGCTCTGGGCGGAACCCGAGCTGATCGTCTACGTCAGCTGCAATCCCTCCACCCTGGCAAGAGACCTGAAATTGCTCGAGCAAGGGCTGACTAAATCGACTGGCGACGGGGATAAAGAGACGTTTGTGGGGTATAAAACAAAGCAGGTTCAGCCTGTTGATTTGTTTCCTCAAACTTTTCACGTAGAATCAGTTTCGGTCCTCGAGAGGCGTCGACAATAAAATGGTCCTTTCAGGAATTTGGAAGAGATACGAAAACTCTAAAGAACCAATTCCGCCGAATCTGGTGATTCGACACAACAAAGATGTGCCGCCGGAAGACGTTCAGGAGATTTGCGCTTCGGTCGGATGGAGCCGTCGCGAACCTCTTCTGATTACCAAAGCGCTCGAAAACAGCCTGGCCGTTGTCTCGGCCTGGGACGAAGCCCTTATGGTCGGCTTCGCCAGAGCTACAGGAGACAAGGTTTTCAACGCCACTATCTGGGATGTAGTAGTACGGCCGAGCCATCAGAGGCGCGGCATCGGGCTGCTGGTCATGAACGAACTCTTGAAAGACCTGGATACTTACGACATTCCACTTGTCACGCTGTACGCAGACCCCGGCACAGACGGCTTCTATCGGCGTTTCGGCTTCATGGCCGACCCTTCGGGCGTGCGCGGTATGTTCAGAGAAAAGCTTTATTAGAAGCGGAATATTTCGTTAAAACGGTAACAGTTGGCGTTCAAGCGCTCTCGTGCAGCGTCGGTCATGCTAAAGTTTGAGTCCGCGGATATAGTCATTGCCTATATCCCATTTATAGATTGATTCGTAAGCTGCTGGCTCAGGGGATGTCATGAAGATTATTTTGCAACAGAATGTTCTAAAGCTCGGCAAGGCGGGCGATATAGTCGAAACGTCAGACGGCTACTTCCGCAATTATTTGCAGCCGCGCAAACTCGCTGTAGTCGCTACAACCGGAACGCTAAAGAAGAGAGAAGAAGATCTCGAAACCTTGAAAAAGAAAGCAGCCGCTGCTCATGCTGAGACAGTAGCGCTGGGAGAAAAAATCAACGCCCTTGACACTATCAACATGACAGTCAAAGCTGGCGAAGGTGGCAAACTCTACGGCAAGATCACAAACAAAGAAATTGCCCATGAGCTCTCAACGATCGTAGGCGTCGAAATTGACAAACGCATTGTCAGACCGGTTGAAGAAATCGGAGCACTGGGCGTTTACCGCGTTATCGTCAAACTGGCTCCTGACGTACAAGCTGAAATCACAGTTGATGTTCTGAAAGAAGGCGCTCCGCCCAAAGTCAAGAAAGAAGTTTCCGAAGAGACTGAACAACAGGCTACAGAAGAAGCCCTTGTCGAAGAGCCATCAGCAGTCTAATACTGATACCGCATTTAGTGCCCTGAACTACCGGTACTGAAGTCATTAAGAGAGTCGTTCCAATCGCCTTGCCGCAAACTGCGAGCTGAGTGCCTGCCGAACGGCTCTATTGATTTTTGTCGTTGCTTTCTAGCATGCGAGCCTCGAAGGGCTCAGTCGTTAAGCCGCTGGCAGTACGTTTAAGAATTTCGATTTTTTGTTCAGCGCCCTTGAGAAAAGTCTCGCAATCCATGCTCAGTTTCATGCCGCGATCGAAAAGCTCGAGTGCCCGCTCGAGCTTGACCTCGCCATCCAACTCAGAAACGACCTTCTCGAGTTCTCCAAGAGTGGCTTCAAAATCTAAAGAAATTGACTGTGACATTTTTCCTCCATCAGCCGGACTCATATCCGGCGCTAAACTCGTGAACTATTAGCGGTCTTCGTTTACTTCTTCAACTCGCAGCTTCAGCCTACCCTGAGACAAGATGCCTTCGATGATATCTCCGGCCTGAACGTCATTGTACGTACGAACAATCTGACCATCGATCTTCCGCAAGATTGAAAAACCTCTGGACAGAACATTTTGAGGACCAAGAACGCTGAGCTTCTCATGATTCTGGCGCCATTTGTATTGAGCAGTAGTGAGCGCATGAGCCATGCGGTGATTGATTCGATCTCGATAACTCAATACTTTCAGCTGTTTGCGTTTCAGACGCTCGTGATAACGAAGCAACGCATTCATTGGATCTACGCGTGTGAGAGTATGTCTGGCGCGTGCGATGCGGTCTTCCATTCTGTGCAGCAAGCGTTTCTCCAACCCCTGCCAGCGGTCGAGCAACTCGGCACTGCCCCGCGCAACAAGTTCAGCCGCTGCCGTTGGAGTTGGCGCGCGCAAGTCTGCAACCAGGTCGCAAATGGTAATGTCGGTTTCATGCCCAACACCAGATATAACCGGCACGGTACACTGGCTAACCGCCCGCGCCACCATCTCAGTATTGAATGACCAGAGGTCTTCGATAGAACCGCCACCTCTAGCAACGAGGATCACATCAACGTCGGGGATTCTCTGCAACTGCTTGATGGCATAAACAACTTCTTCAGCGCTGCCTTCACCCTGCACCTTCGCTGGTGCAATCACTACATTGACCAATTTATTACGCCGTGCGAGCGCACTTAAAATGTCTCGCAATGCGGCTCCAGCCGTGCTTGTCACGACACCAATGCGGCGAGGCAAAATAGGAATCGGTCGCTTTCGCTCAGGTGCAAGCAAACCTTCCTTACCAAGTTTTTCCTTCAACTGCTCGAAAGCTAGCTGCCATTCGCCGATGCCCACCGGCTCAATCGAAGATGCCACTAACTGGTAGGCCCCACGAGGGGGATAGACGTTCAGCTTTCCCCGCAGAACTACCTGCATACCGTCTTCCAGCTTAAAGCGCAAACCGGTATTGTTGATTTTGAAGCAAACGCAGGGCAGCGTAGCGTCCTTATCTTTGAGCGAGAAGTACCAATGCCCTGAGTTATAGAGCTTGGCGTTACTTACTTCGCCAACTACCATAACGTTCTCGAAAACTTCCTCCAGCACTTCCCGTATCTGTGCAGTCAGCTGCGACACGGTAAGGACTGGATGTAGAGCAGGGGTGGTTTTAGGACTCTGCACGACGATTCCTTTGATTGTCGCCAATCAGGTGTTGGTGAGGCCGATGCTTCTGCATGCTTAGATTATCGCGCATAAGAAGCTGATTGCCACAATCAGCGAGATTAGCCGTTTTCCAGCTTCATTTACTGTGGTGACATCTAGATATACGTATAAGGAAACGAAAAAGTTCAACACGTTTGCAATCCACTGCTTCGATTACATTCCTTATGTATAAAGATTGCCGGCATTGCGCCCGTCAGCACTCAGAACCAGTGATTTTGCGGTCTGCAGTTAGCCCGATTCGCTATCTATATGTAGTCCACAGAGCACTTTTAATGTAGCGACTGATAAACCATACATACAACCGATCGCTATTCCAGACGGATCGATCATCTATGTTTATCTGACCCCAAATGGTCAACTTTCGGATCGATCTTGATATGTCCAAAAGCGCGCTGTCAAGCCGGTTTCGACCATTCTGAACGGGGAACTATATGAGTACGGAGATGTCTTTTTAAGTGAGAACTGCAAGTTTCATTTGACGATATATCTCGTATGGCATATATTGGTATGACATACAAACGTAAGGTATTAGTTCGAAGGGGGTGCGCTATGCACAGGACACTTTTTACACCTGCAATGATCGAAACTTTCCGCTCTTGCAAAAGAGCTTACGAGTTGGCATCTTTGAAGTTCACTAATGGCGGTGCCCCCGTACGAGCGAGTGTAATCTGCAAGAAGTTCATCTTACGTGCATTGGCAGAGATTAATAGAGGAAAGCTGGAGTCAGTCAACCAGGTACAAAAATACATGGGACAAAACTGGCCGACAGAAAAACTGGAAGATCAAATTGGCGAAAAAGAAAAAGCTACGAGAGCTTTTCTCTTCGCTTACAAATCATTGATCAAGTATGCAAGCAAGCCGTACAGACCCCGCAATGCAGAAGTAGCCGCCGTCGCCTTGAAAGTGCGGGCCCGCATCGCGACTGTGCGAGTTTATGTCGAAGATACATTAGACCTGGTGCTCTGGCATCCAGACGAAAAACGCCTCGAGATCGTAGACTTTCAATTGCAACCACTAAAACCTTTTGATCCAGCCTGGCCATCGTCTTCGGTGCTCGTCAAATACTATCTGGCGGAAAAACTGAAAACACGTTGGGCGTTTGAAAAGTTGACTCTAACTACATATCGCGTCGGCACACAGAGCTTCCAACCGATATGCATAAATGTCGAGGAGTCCATTTACAAACTGCACTGGGCAGAACTCGTAAAGACTCTAGACGAGATGAAAGACGACAAATCTGGAGCAAGCGCCTGCACACATCAAGCCAAAGGTTCGTGCCGCTATTGCAGCAACCTCGTCTCGGAAACAGCCGGTAACAAGACGACTGATGCAGAAGCATCCTTTCGCCTGAGCGCCTGAGCGCGAGATATCCACAAGACATACCCAACACCAAATATGGTGCGCAGTCGAGTCAGCGGCGACTGTCCGGATTCAATGAAATGACCGTCGCCGCAACAAAAGTACGAACACAAACGCTCCCAGAATAGAAGGGCAGGATTAGTTTGATATCAGCAGATTCAATTCGCAAAGATGCAGAGCGATTTGGATGGTCAGCATCAGTCTGGCTAAGCAAACAACTAAATGGCAGACAACCAGCCCTGATGGCTAGAGCGGTAGTCTCGACCACAGATATTGCAGAGAATATCAACGCACGACGACAGTTCGAAAAGTCTTACAAACAAGCGCGCCGATGCCGCCTGTAATCACGTCGTCGTCCTGCCGACAGAGTTGTTAATTCTACACTTGCCAACGTCGGTGCGACTCAGTCCTCAATCGTTTCGCATACTATATATTTGACGAACTGAGGAGCCGCTATGCCTGAGAATTCAAGAGCATCTACTCAACAGAGAGATGCAGAAATGCCGCCAGAAAATGCACGGAAGATCACCATGATCATCCATTCCATTGGTGAACTGGCTATCCCTCCTGCCGGCAAAAATGGTGCGATCCACGGCAAAGAGATGGCAAACGTGGATCGTCATAAGAATGCGGCTATTGCGATTGCCGGCGAGAGAATTGTTGCCATTGGTCCTAGCGACGAAGTGCTGAAAAAGCACAGCGAAGTCAAAGATATCGAATTAGTCGACGCTGGTGGCAAACTTGTTACCCCGGGTCTTGTTGATCCACACACCCACCTCATATTCGGTGGCAATCGCGCCAACGAATTCATCATGCGCTGCCAGGGTAAGACTTACACTGAAATTGCAGAGGCCGGCGGTGGCATAGTGGCCAGCATGCGTGCCACCAGAAGCGCCACCGCAACCGAACTGGCGCAGTCTGGATTGAAGCGACTGCAGCGTATGCTGCAAGCGGGCACTACCACCTGCGAAGTAAAAACGGGTTATGGTCTGGATGCTCAGTCCGAACTGGCTATGCTCGAGGCCATTTACCAGTTGCAGAAGCAGCAGCCGGTTGAGTTGATAGCGACCTTTATGCCAGCACATGCGGTGCCACCCGGCACCGATCGTGATGCGTATGTCCAGGCGATCGTCGATGATATGCTGTCTCGCGCTGCCAGTCTATCCAAACAGCATGGTGTTGATGCTCCAATAATCGATGTCTTCTGCGATCGGGGATATTTCACCCTCGACGATACACGCAAAATTTTTGAAGCAGCCCGGGCTCTTAAAATGCCGACCAAGGTGCATGCAGATGAGTTTGTAAACCTCGGTGCCACCAAATTGGCAGTCGAGCACAAAAGCTTGAGCGCCGATCATTTGCTCAATGTAAGCGACGAGGAAATAGCGAAACTGTCCGCTTCTGAAACCGTTGCCGTCTTGCTGCCCGGTACTTCGTTTTATCTGAATCTGGCAGAGCACGCGCCCGCTCGAAAAATGATCGAAAGCGGTGTTGCGGTGGCACTTGGTTCAGATTTCAACCCGGGCTCCTGCCACATATTTTCTCTGCCGCTGATCTGGGGTCTGGCATGCCTGCACCTGCGAATGACTCCAGCGGAGGCTTTGACCGCACTGACGGTGAACGCGGCATACGCGATTGGTGCCGGAGATAAAGTTGGACAGATCGCTCCCGGGTATCAAGCGGATATAACCATATATGATGTCCAAACGATGGAAGAGGTGCCTTACAATCTTGGCTGGAATCCTGTAGCCATGACGATCAAGAAAGGATCGATAGTGCACCGTATTTGATCCGATAATAAGAAACTCACTCCAGAAATCTTTTCGTTTTTTGCTTGCACTATTATCGCCTTTAGTTATAATTCTATGGACGCCACCATGGCACTATGGACGCGGCGGTTCCTTGGATATATATTTTGAATTCTAACTGCACGACTGATGGTGCAGATATTATTTTGCTGCACCCTTCGCGGAGGATTTTGGTTAATGGCTGAAGCTAAGCGCAAACCCCTGGAAAACAATGAGTCGAATGTAGGTCTTGAGGGTTTCGATCAAATCTTCGATGACGAAGAAGGCGAAGTCTCCGCGCCTGATGCCACTACAAGCGGTGTGGTATCAGATCCTTACGTTCAAGCTCAAGTCGAAAAACTGCTCGAACGCTTTTCTGAGTTGATCGCATTGAGCGTCGACCAGCGTGTTGAAAGTTCGAGAATGGCAACTCAGCTGATTGAAAATCAACGCCAGCTGATTGCAACTCAGCAAATTTTGATCAAACTGATGGACAAATCAATCGAACTTACTCGCCATATCAGCTCGATAGAAGAAAGATTACCAGCGGTATTCGAATTGCCCCGTATAGTCGAAGCAATGAGACAAAAACTGGCTGCTATGGAAGGCATCGAAACCCGATAAACCTCCCAGCCTGAAAACTTCGGGGTCTGCCAGGCGGCAGGCCCCTTTTTCTTCCCCGCCTCCAGCCTCCAGCCTCGAGCTGGCTTCAGCTCACTCCTGCACTCCAGCTATCAAGTCCGCGTCCCCTTCATTTCCCGGCAGATAAGCTTCCCGCGCCGATTAGCAAAAAAATATGTCTCAAATAGCCGCCGCGTGTGGGAATTCCCATTGTCAACGTACCTGGGGGCACTAAAATACAGCCTGGGGACATACACCCCGGTAGGCACGTCGGAGCGACTGCATGAGCGGAACTTTCATGGATGGAGGAGGTCATGACCACGGCGGTCATGCCAGCCATGGTGGTGGCGGTGGCGGAGACGGCGGCGGCTTCATGGATGGAGGCGGCCACGACCACGGACATCATCACGGGCACGCAGTGCATGGCAGCGGTGGTGAGGGCGGCAATTTCCTGAATCACGTCCTCGGTTACAACAACAACAACGGTCATCACAGTTTTCTTTCCCACTTGCTTGGTCTCGACCATGATGCCCACCATGGAGGACATGGCGGACACGGCGCAGATGGCGGTCATGGCGGCGACGGTTTCCAGGCCGACGGCGGTCAAAATCCGTCCCAGACACCAATCTGGTCAAGCGCCCTGCAGGGCATGAAGCTCTCACACGCACTGGAAGGGGTCAACATCAGCATCAACGGCTGGTTTTTCATATTTTACTTACTGTGCATTCTCTGGCTTTTCATCGTTTACTGGATCCGCCATCACGAACCTCTGGCAAACGCAGTCCTGGGACGCGGCGCCGCAAAATATGAAACAGCTGCGGCAGATCGCCGTATTATCGACAACTGCCGCGATGCCACGCCCATACGAACTTCTCAATCTCAGGCGTACTACGCGCCAATGCCACAGCAGTTTCACGATCCGAATGCCCAAAAAGCAATTGCAGCAGCAGCATTCAACCCCGGCAGCTCTTCGCAGCAATATTTTGCAGGCTCTGCGACGCCACCGAATACGACACCACCAGCAATTTCAACCATGCCTGCGCCCCCAGCTCCGACGTCTGGGGTAGGGACCAGCGACATGGCTTCTTTCTACAATCAGGCCAGCCCATACGGCGCCCCCGCAAGCGCTCCGGCAGTTGCGGCACCACAAATCATTCCCAATGCAAATGGTCCAGGACACATGATTGCCACACCCATGCCTTTAACCCCAGGTGCTCAAAGGCTGAAGATGATCATTAATAGATAAGGGGACAGAAGGGACGATTTAGTTCCGCGTTACTTTTTAAAGCCCTTTTCTCTCAGTACTGCAATCTCTTGCAACTCCTCAGAAGAAAGAGGCGGACTGTCAGAAGCAGCGAGATTCTCTTCGATTTGCTCGGGAGTTTTGGCACCCGAAAGTACCACCGATACATGTTCATTCTGCAGCGCAAATTTCAGCGCAGACTGAGTCATAGTACGGTTTTTGCGTGCCATGAACTTGAGTTTTTCAGTGGCGAAAATTCGTGCCAGCAGGTAATCCTTTGGCCAGTTATGACGAATATCACCCGTTTCAAATTTGGTGCCCGGCTCAAATTTCCCTGTAAGGAAGCCGTTTGCCAGAACCTCTCGCACAATAATCGCACAGCCGACACTTTCGGCTTTTGGAAACAATTCTTCCGCCGGCTTCACGTTGAACAGGTTATACGAAACTTGAATACTGTCAGGCTGACCGATTTTCAGCGCTGTCAAACCTTCAACAGGATCAAAAATTGAAACGCCCCAGGCACGGATCTTGCCTTCCTTTTTCAGTTCTTGCAAAACCTCATAAGTTTCAGGCTTGTTTAAAATGCGCAAAGGCGGGTTATGGAGCTGATAGACATCGATGTAATCGGTCCTCAAGCGTTTCAAAGTCTTTTCAAAAGCATAAAGGATGTAGTCAGGAGTGAAGGTCTGGAATCCCGTTCCTTGATAGAAGTCAGAGCCCACCTTAGTTGCGATTATCAAGTGATCGCGCTTTCCTTTTATAGCCTTGCCGAGAAGCTCCTCACTATGCCCCCAACCATACACATCGGCGGTATCGAAAAAGTTGCAGCCCAGGTCGATCGCCTTATGAATGGCTTCCACAGAGACTTTGTCGTCGGTTGGTCCATAGCTGTTGCCATGCTCATTACCCCCGATAGCCCACCCGCCGAAGCCAACCTCCGAAACCTTCAATCCAGTTTTTCCAAAATCGCGATACTTCACAGGGTTCTAAATATCTCTCAAGCTTTACAAGACGCAATCACAGCGCAGGAGCAGCAAAACAGCCTTGTTTGTGGCGGATCGGCAAAGCAATGCTAGTGAGATAGCTTGCTCAGGACCTTCATTATTGATGAAAACTGAAGCAATTAGCGACGGCAGTGTATTACAATACGGTCGATTAACTGGCTGGTCGGGGAGACTCTACTTACTCATGGATGTGTATGACATTACCATCATTGGCGGTGGTCCAACAGGGTTGTTCGGGGCGTTCTATGCTGGGCTCCGCGGCCTGAAAACCAAGGTCATCGATGTACTGCCCGAGCTGGGCGGACAACTAACCGCTCTGTACCCGGAAAAATACGTTTACGATGTCGCCGGACATCCGAAGATTCTGGCCAAAGATCTGGCTAAGAATCTGGCAACCCAGTCCAATCTCTTCAAACCTGCCATCTCATCAGGCGAGAAAGTGACTTCGCTCGTGAAGGTCGATGACCAGACCTGGCAAGTAGTCACAGACAAGTCTTCAGATCACTACACTAAGACAGTCTTGTTGGCTCTGGGAGCCGGTGCCTGCGTTCCAAAAAAATTGGACATCGAATACAACCACAATTTTGAAAACGACAGCATCTTCTATGCCGTCAAGAATAAAGAACTGTTCCGCGACAAGAACGTGCTCATCATCGGCGGCGGAGATTCAGCCGTAGACTGGGCAAACGAGTTTTCACAGCTGGCAAAGAATGTCACTTTGATTCACCGCCGCGACCAGTTCAGAGCAGTGCAGACCTCGGTTGAGGAGATGAAGCGCAACAAAATCGACATCAAAACGTTCTATGAACTGAAAGATATTCATGGCAAAGAACGAGTCGAAGGCGCAGTTATCTTCGACAATCGCACTGGCAAAGAAGAAACGCTACCGCTCGATGCCATCATTATCAATATTGGTTTCGTAATCAACCTCGACTTCTTGAAGAGCTGGGGACTGAAAATGGAAGTTAACGCCATCACAGTTAATGAGAAGATGGAAACCAATTTGCCTGGCGTCTACTCGGCCGGTGACATTGCAGCTCACCCTGCTAAGTTGAAACTGATCGCCACTGGCGCAGCCGAAGCAGCTACAGCTGTAAACTTCGCCTGCACTTACATCAATCCAACGGCGAAGCTCTTCCCAGGTCACAGCTCAAATCTGAACCTGTCTATCTAAGCAGCATCAAAACCAATAGAAAGCACACGGTCTTCTAGCCCAGGGCAATCCGTGTGCTTTTGCTTTGCTACATTGAGCCACTAACCCTGTGCTTTCCTGAGTAGCAAGCTGTGCGCGCTTTGCCACATTGAAGGCCCAGCCACTTTCACCTGACCAGCTCGGGTGTCTAACCAGCCCGACTTTACATATATAGAATGTCGTCGTCCTCGATATGCCAGTGCTATTGACGACCTGCGTCGATGGACCCCGATCAGACTGCTCAGACTCGTAATATTCGAACCGAAACTAAGGCAAATACTACATATTGCGTCTAAAATTTCGAGCACCGCTACCCGTAGTACCATACAAATGTAGTATAATTGTGGTACACTATTCAAGAGCGGATCGATCAGGCGAAATCAAATGGGGAATCCAGCCATGTTTTCACAAAATGCCTTGAAGGTACTTGAGAAGCGCTATTTTATGCGCGATGAACAGGGCAGTATCGTTGAGGGGACAGAAGAGCTTTTTCGCCGGGTAGCCACCGCAGTCGCTGCAGCCGAGAAGCGCTGGGGCGACGAGCAAACTGTTGCCACACTGACTGAAACGTTCTATCAAGCAATGCTCAATCAGGAGTTCATGCCGAATTCTCCTACATTAATGAATGCGGGAAAAAGAAACGGTCAGCTCTCTGCCTGCTTTGTGTTGCCAGTGCCAGACTCACTGGAAGGAATTTTCGAAACCTGCAAAAATGCGGCCCTGATCCACAAAACCGGCGGCGGTACAGGTTTTTCATTCAGCAGGTTGCGACCAGCCAACGATCGCGTTGCCAGCTCGGTCGGCGTTGCCTCTGGTCCTGTCAGCTTCATGGCTGTATATGACGCCGCGACAGAAGCGATTCGGCAGGGTGGCACCAGACGTGGTGCCAATATGGGCATGCTCAGAGTTGATCACCCAGACATCGAAGATTTTATCGGGTGCAAGCGCGACACCTCACGTCTCAACAATTTCAATATTTCAGTAGCTGCAACGGACGCATTCATGAATGCTGTTGAGCAAGACTCTGACTATGACCTGATTCATCCACGCTCGAAAGAGCCCGTGCGTAAAGTCAGAGCCAGAGACATTTTCGCAAGACTTGTCGATAACGCTCATGCAACAGGCGAACCAGGACTTATTTTTATTGATCGAATCAACAACAGCGATCCGATAACAAGCGCTGTCGATGAGAGCGGCAACGTAATTGCCGGCACCGAAGACATCGAAGCAACTAATCCATGCGGCGAGCAACCGCTTGGTCCTGGAGACGCCTGCAATCTCGGCTCTATCAATGTGGCACGTTTTGTAAAAGACGGAGACTTTGACTGGTCACGACTGGAAGAGATGGTCAAAACAGGCGTGCGATTCCTTGATAATGTGGTTGACGTCAATCATTACCCGCTTCCGTTCATCTCGCAAGCGACCTTGAACAATCGCCGCATCGGGCTTGGCATCATGGGTTGGGCAGAATCATTGATCGCATTGGGCATTCCATACAACACAGAAGAAGCAGTTGAAAAAGCCGAGCAACTGATGAAATTCATTCAGAATGCGGCTCACAAAGCCTCACAAGAACTAGCTTCGGTCAGAGGCACTTTTCCAAACTGGCGATTTAGTGCCTGGTGCGATAAAGGTATTCCCATGCGTAATGCCACAGTCACCACAATTGCGCCAACAGGCACAATTTCAATCATTGCCGGCACCAGCTCTGGTATCGAACCACTGTTTGCAATCTCCTTCATAAGGCGTGTACTCGGTGGCATGGAGCTGCTCGACGTCAATCCAGTCTTTGAAAAAGCAGCGCATGATGGCGGTTTCTATAGCGAAGAAATAATGGCCCGCATTGCTCACGAAGGCACACTCGCACACATCGAGGAGATTCCCGACGAAATCAAACGGGTCTGGGTATGCTCGCACGATATCCCATACATATGGCACGTGCGCATGCAGGTAGCTTTTCAAAAGCATGTAGACAACGCCGTATCCAAAACCATCAACTTCCCGAGAGAAGCCACTCTCGACGACGTGCACAATGCCTACATGGCGGCTTGGCAACAAGGCTTAAAAGGAATCACGGTCTATAGAGACGCCTCGCGGTCGTCCCAGGTACTCAACATAGGCAAAACCGATCCTCTTAAAAAGATCGTGGTCACACCAATAAAAAAAGCACAGTCTGCGGGCCGCTCGGGGACTGCGACTAGTCCCCGGGCTTCGCATGATCACAATTTCAACAAACAAAAACGGCACAAATCGCAGTCCACCACAAACCTCGTAGAGCTCGCACGCAGAGAGTTTCAGCCGAAAGTCGATTATATATACAACAATCCATGCCCGGAATGCAGCTCCAGCAGCGGTGTTTCAACGAAGTATGAGTCATGCTCGATGTGCGTTTCTTGCGGTTATACTAAATGCTAAGTGCAGCACGAGCTGTTAGTTGCGACCCCTGTCATATATCTGTCAGGATCGCCGCATCATATGAGGTCTGAAAAATGTCTATTCTTGTAGATCATGAAATCCGCAAAGAAATTGGAGAAGGCAGGCTGATCCTCGAGCCTTACGACGATTCACTTATCCAACCCAACTCATATGATGTGCGACTGTCAGATCGCTTTTCCTGGCATGAAAAGGGTGAATACAGCAAGAGCATTATCGATCCCTATCAATCTGAGAGCATTCTAGAAGGTCTTGTACATGTCGTTGACGAAAGCATCGTCATTGAGCCAGGATTTTTCGTACTCGGTGCGACGCTAGAAAAAATATGCCTGCCAAAAAATATTGTCGGTCAACTAACCGGTAAATCCAGTTTGGCCAGGTTGGGCATCATGGTGCACGTAACTGCAGGTTTTATTGATGCCGGCTTCAGCCATCCACCTGCGCAAATCACCCTTGAAATAGTCAATGTCGGCAACCGCCCGGTTCGCCTGCACGCAGGCATGTCCATCGCACAAATGGTCTTCACGCGAACTGCAGACTGTCTCGTTCCATATAATGAAAAACCCAATGCCAAATACAATGGGCAAGTTGCTGCTGCTCACAGCAAATATTATTTGAACCCGACTCAAGTGCTCTGATCGAAAAATCTACACTGTTTTTTGCCTCGCACTAAAGTTACTGCGGTGCGTCAAGCTTTTTATATTGGGATGGTGGGGTCAGGTCAACGACGTTGATTTGTTCAGCGGAAACCTTATCCTTGAATGAATGATTCGTGACAGTAAAATGAAGCGCACCGCCAAAGATAAGTAGTTTTTCGCTCGGGTGCCCGGCAAGAAACGTTTTGACCTGGGCATGCCAGTTCGTATCTTGCTCAGCTTCAAAAGTTTTCGACGTAATATCTGGTTCCAGTCCCACGACTTTCAACCCTGTAGCTTTAAGGCCTTGAAGCAAACCAAAGGTTTTTTCACGCCAAAGTTGATTGGTTCTGACGGTCTCCGGACTTGGTTTGTCACCATCAGGTTGCGCCTGCCTTAGATAGGAACGAATCTTCGATTCCAGCTCAGTTGCGCTATTTGAACCGTTTGGCGCAGCCAGCCAGGCACTTGCGAGGTCCTGTCCATTTCGGTCCAAGCCCTCGACTGCAACTGCGCCAAAACCAGCGTTTCTCAATTTTTCAAGTGACGCATTTAAGTGCTCCACTGATTTCGGGTCGGAATGATCGTCGCCCCAGAAGCCCACTTCGCTGTTTCCGATGCGTCTGGTTACATCGACTTGCGAGGGCGTTGCTCCGTCCCATCCTTTTGTTAATTCCTTGTTTATGACAAGTTCTGCATTCGTACGTGCGGCAATATCATCGGTCAATTTGGTGTTCGACGAAGCAGTGCTTGCATCGGAAGACTCTTTTGGTGAATTTAGTTTTGCAGGAACGGCGTCATTACTGGTAATTTCAAATCCTTTTAAAAAGCTCATTCCATTCTCGTGTTCATCACGAAAAGTGTTGAATAGTTTTGCCTTCAATCCCGTTTCGAGATATTTTGCTCCTTCTCCCTTGTCCCAAGATGAGCGGCTTTCATCAGGTGAAGGGCAAGAATCTCTATTTTGCCGGAAATCGGTCTGATCTTTTCTAAAGCCATGCATATCCTGTGGTCTCACTGATTCCACCATTTTGCAGCACACACATAAAACAGACGTCAAAAAAGCCAATAAACGTGCGCGGCACTTTTTGCCGTAGCGGTTGGTATGGCATGAGGGCGTGAGCCCGGCTGGTAGGATGGAATTACCAGACGAACGGGCAACGGAGTATGAATTTCAGGGCTAGAGGGGTAAATATCCCATAGCATACGTAATTTCACCAATGCCAAATGCTCTGAGCCAGATCTAATATATGCTCACGGGTAGGAGCACGCCCAAGCTCACATCCTGTTTGTTTCTACTGTTGGAGGTTTCTCTTCTATGGCTGGGCTAGACAATACAAACGAGAGAAGACCGGCGGCGCCTCAAGATGAGGCTACGGCGAAACTTCTTGCGGATGGTACCAATCAGCCATGGCGTCCACCCATCGTAACAGCGGACAATACAGGCTCACAGCTGCAAGGCTCAGCTACTCAAGACGTTTACCAACGCACAGACCAGCCCTGGCGAGCAGGCTATGGTCAGGTTGCACCGGCTTACGGTCAAGTCGGTGATCAACAACAGCAACAAACTCAGACTGGCGGGCAGCCGTGGAGACCAACTTACGGTCAGGTTGCACCAGGTTTCAATCCAGGAAGCGATCAGCAGCAGCAGCAACAACAGACAGGTGGTCAAGCCTGGAGACCAGGCTACAACCAGGTAGCACCTGGAGCCGGCGGTACAGACCAGCGACAACAACAAGACCCGAATCGTAACGGTGATTCACCGACGGGACCACGCTGGACACCAAACCCACAATACACCTGGAGCTCTCCAGGACCAGCTCAAAACCCTCAAATCGCTCAACCAGGTCAACCGGGTCAGCCAGGCGCTCCCGGTCAAGCAGGCAGAGGCGACAATCTTTACGATCCGCATCGCACTGACATTGATCTCGGGATGCAAAAACAGATCGGATTTCCAGGTCAAATGGTCATCGGCGGTCTCAGTGGTGTCGCATTCGGTGGTCCTGTGCCATGGATTTTGAATCGTACTGCTGATTCAATTCTGCTTACACCAGAGCAGAGAGCGGCTGCTCGCAGCGGCGCTCCAATCATGTCTGACAACGGTGCTGCAGGTAAGATTCTTCCCGAAAGCGTGCGACAAACAGTCAACGAAACCGGCGAGAAACTCAACGCCTGGCGCGATCGCATATCGCCCTCACCAGACGGCGCTCTAGGAAAGAGCGCGAAGTGGTATCAAGAGAATTTCGATTCACGTTTTTTCCGCCGCAACGATCTTGTTCTGCAACAAAATCAATTTGCTACCCTGGACACACAAGTTCAGGAAATGATCAAAGCAAACACAGCTAAGATCAATGAACTGACAACAACGGTTGGATCAGGTGCAGCAGCAAGCGAGGCGCAGCTTGCCGAATTGAGTCGGCTGAACAGTCGTAACTCATGGCTGAACAGCGAACAGTGGAAAGAAAATGGAGCCAAGCAGCTCGAGAACCTGCGCGGTTCAATGAACCTGAACGAAAAGGGTCTGTTCACAGAAGCAGAAATGAAAACGCTTGCCGATAGACAAGCCGCAAGAGCTTCCGTTGCCGATATCACCGCAGCGCAAGCTAAGGGTCAAAAATTCTGGGGTGAAAGCCCTGGCAGCAATTTCGTTAAAGGCGCAGCGTTTGTCGGCTTGACGATGGTTGCAGACCACTACCTCGATAAAATCTTCACCGGCAAAGACCACCAGGACGGCTTGACCAACAGCAGCATGACCGAAGCGATTCCGCTTGTCGGAGGCATGACCAAGTCTTGGAATACAAACTCATTGCTCGTGCCGATGGCATTTACAACCGGTAGTTTCACCAGTGGCAAAGGCTTGCTAACAAAAGCTGCTTACACAGGTGCAGCTCTCGTCGGCGGCAAAGTGCTGGACAGCTTGTTGCCGGCTAGTGATCATCAAAGCTACAGTAACTGGCTCAGACCAACAGGCGTCGATTCGATCTTGATGGGCGCAGCTTTCTTGATGCCTGCAGCCGAGAACAAGACGCGACTGGCCATGATAGGCGGAGCCTGGGCACTGGGACGCGTCTACAACATGTTTGAAGGTCCGTCCAAGGGCGACATCAAAGATGAAGGCTTCGATCGTATGAAGACCGACATGAAAGACCGCACCTCTGGCTCAATGAACGCTGCTATCAATAGCTTCAAAGAGCTGGGAGAGAAAGACAACTACGCCCTGCGACTCTATACGTCCGACTGGTTGAGACCGAATCGCCAGTATGACGGCATGCTGAGCGCCTATCGCGGTGCTGTCATTCTCGCAGATGCATTCGGCGAAAGCAGATTGGACAAAGGCACCCTGTTGCCCAATTCTCAAAAAGACTTCATTCTACCTGGCAAAGATCTCGATATCGGCGCCCAGGCAACGCGTGCTTTGATCATCGCTCAAGTGAATCTCGACCGCGCCAAGCAACAAACCCAGAATGAAATGGGCAAAGACGAGAAAGGTAAGAAAGTCTCCGATCAAGAGTTGAGAGATCTCGACGAAATCGGCAAACGCATTAATTCCACTTTGCAGAACCGCATTTACGGCAAGCACGACATCCCAGGCGCAGTCAACGATCTGGCTGACTTCTACAGGGGCAATGAGAAAGACATGCTCCTGATGAAGATGGATCTGGACAACAGTCTCGCTTTGAACCGTGGCAGCAGAAATACTCAGTTCACAGCCAAATTGTTCAGAGATCAGGCTTGCATACTTCTGGCCATTGCTCAACTGAAAGCAAGCGGACCAGACGCCATGGGAGCGCAAGACGTGCTCTACGGAACAGCGGCTGGACGTCAAACTGCATACAACAACGGACAGCCTCGCGGATATGATGGCGCACTCGACGCAATCGCTCTCGCCAAGCAGATGGATCCAAACAATCCAGACAATGCACAGCTAGAACAAATTGCCAATCAACTGAAAGCAAAGTTGCCGCAAGCCGTTCAGAACCAACAATCAAGCACTACGTTCAACCCCCTCAACGTAAACGATCAAGTCAATAATCCCGGCAGTCAGAATCCAATCGGCAACTGGGCTAAGCGGTAGAGGACCCAGACATAAAAATTCCAGCTGGCAACGCACGCTTGACGTATGCGTTGCCTCTGCGTTGATGAGCATACGTAATCTTACGATTGCCAGATATTTACGCCCGCTCTAATATAAACTCATTAACAGAGCAACCCCTCGCTCATCAGATCGTTTTTTCTGATTTGGGAGGGTGTCTTTTTTTATGGCTGGACTGGACAATATAGGCGCAAATAAGGGAATCACTCCCGCGAATGAGGCGTTATCTAAACTTCTTGCAGATGGTACGAGTCAACCGTGGCGTCCACAGACTCCAAACACACAATATAACTGGAATTCGCCAGGTCAAGCTCAAAATCCGAAGATCGAACAATCGGGTCGACAGGAGCGTGCGGGTGGACAAACGCGAACGGGCGAAGGCGCCAATCTGTACGATCCGCACAGAACCGACATAGATTACGGTCTGCAAATGCGAGGCGCGTTTGCAGGTAACATGGTATACGGTGGAGTCAGTGGTGTCGCATTCGGTGGCCCGGTGCCATGGATTTTAAATCGCACTGCTGATTCAATTCTAACTACACCAGAGCAGAGAGCGGCTTTCCGCAGCGGTGCGCCGATAATTGCTGACAACGGCGCGGCAGGTAAAATTCTTCCTGAAGGCGTTCGCATATCAATCAACGAATCTGGCGAGAAATTCAACGCCTGGCGCGACAGGTTCTCACCTGCACAAAATGGCGCTCTGGGTAAGACCGCTAAGTGGTACCAGGAAAATTTCGACTCTCGCTATTTCAGGCGCAGTGACCTAGTCTTATACCACGATCAATTTGCCGATCTGGACAGACAAGTTCAGGAACTGATCAAAACAAACACCGCCAAAATGGGTGAACTGTCAGCTCAACTGGGAAATGGTAAAGCAGCGACGGATGCGCAACTGGCCGAACTGAGTCGTTTAACCAGCCGTAATTCATGGCTAAACAGCGAACAGTGGAAAGAAAACGGCGCTAAGCACCTCGAAAGCCTGCGTGCCTCGATGTACTTGAACGAACAAGGTCTGTTCACAGAAGCAGAGATGAAGACGATTGCTGATAGACAAACAGCACGAACTTCGGTCACCAATATCATGGACGTTCAAGCTAAAGAGCAAAAATTCTGGGGTGAAACACCTGGCAGCAACTTTGTCAAAGGTGCAGGCTTTGTCGGAGTGACGATGGTAGCCGATCACTACCTCGACAAAATCTTCACAGGCAAAGACCATCAAGACGGCTTGACCCACAGCAGCATGACCGAAACACTTCCGCTTGTCGGTGACGTCACCAAGTCATGGAGCACAAACGCACTGCTCGTGCCGATGGCATTCACCACAGGCGGTTTCGAAACTTTCAAAGACTGTGCTGTAAAAGCAGCTTACACAGGGGCTGCTCTCGTCGGTGGTAAAGTTCTAGACAACTTGTTGCCGGCTAGCGATCATCAAAGCTACAGCAACTGGCTCAAACCAACAGGCTTCGATTCGGTCTTGATGGGAGCAGCTTTCTTATTGCCTGCTGCCGAGAACAAGACCCGCCTGTCCATGATTGGCGGAGCCTGGGCGTTGGGACGCATCTACAATATGTTCGAGGGTCCGACCAAGTACGAAATCAAAGATGAAGGCTTCAGCCGAATGAAGACCGACATGAAAGATCGCACCGCCAGTTCAATGAACGCTGCAATCGACGGCTTTAAAGAATTCGGCGAAAAAGACAATTACGCGTTGAGGCTCTACACATCTGACTGGTTAAGACCGAATCGCCAGTATGACGGCATGCTGAGCGCTTATCGTGGTGCTGTCATTCTCGCTGATGCATTCGGCGAAAGCAGATTGGATAAAGGAACACTGCTTCCTAAGTCAACGAAAGACTTCATTTTGCCCGGAAGAGATCTCGACATCGGAGCGCAGGCCACTCGCGCTTTGATCGTTGCTCAAGTAAATATCGACCGTGCCAAGCAGCAAACCAGGAATGAACTGGGCAAAGACGAAAAAGGTAAAAAGGTCTCAGAACAAGAGCTGAGAGATCTCGACGAAATCGGTAAACGCGTCAATTCGGCTTTGCAGAACCGCGTTTACGGCAAGCACGACATAGAAGGAGCCGTCAATGAGCTGGCAGATGCTTATAAGGGCAATCAGCAAGAGATGGTTCTTTTGAAGATGGATCTGGACAACAGCCTGGCGTTGAACCGTGGCAGCAAAAACACTCAGTTCACGGCGAAACTGTTTAGAGACCAGGCTTGCATCCTTCTAGCCATTGCTCAACTGAAAGCAAGCGGACCAGACGCCATGGGAGCGCAAGATACGATTTACGGAACCAGCGACGGAAGAAAAACTCAATATAACAACGGACAGCAGCGCGGATACGACGGTGCGCTAGACGCAATCGCACTCGCCAAGCAGCTGGACCCAAATAATCCAGACAATGTAGAACTCGAACAGGTGGCAAATCGACTGAAATCCAGGTTGCCGCTAGCGGTTCAAGATCAGCAATCGAATCCGATCTTCAATCCCTTGAATGTCAACGACCAGGTCAGCAATCCCGGCAGCCAGAATCCATTTGTAAATTTCGGCACCAGACGTTGAACTTATTTTCGGTTCAGTACGTAATTACAGATAGAACCCGGCAGAAAGAACAAGCACATGATGGTCCTTTCCAACATGAAAGTGACTGCGCTGGCGGCCGCCCTTGCAGCTGTCGGCGCAGTAACGAATAGCACGGAGTGCTCACCGTTTGTACCGATCATGGCTACAGCGGCAGGACTGACTGCGGTGCTTCTTCTTGCATTTAGAGTGCAATCAGAACCAGGCGCACGGCAACTAACGCCGGAAAAACGGCGTGCAACTGGTCGCTCAATTGCAGTGGGGATGGCGCTCTCTTGTCTGCCACTGGCAAGTTTTCTCTACGCACAATATCGAAACGAGCCTGCTGCAAACGACTTATCAAGATTCAGCGGCAGCGATGTAATTTTCTTCGCCACAGCCAGCCCGGACGACCTCTCAAGAGCCAGCCGTGACCTTGTTTTGAACTGCGATTCGCTCATGTTCCCCCGCACTCAAAAGCTGACAGGAAAAACTCTGTTAGTTCTTCCACAGAACTCGAACACAATTAGAAAGCTCTGCTCACAAGTAGATGGACAACAGCCTTTGCTGAGAGTGCGCATCCAGGGACGCGTCCATATGCCTCGCAAGAACGTAGCTGCCTGGGATTATGACAAGCGGAAACGGCTTTTAATGCAGGGAATATTCAGCATTTGCAATGTGGATTCAAGATCACCAGACAATGGAGTAACACTTTTGCCGAGCCGCACGGCTGTTCATGACGGTGATTTGGACGGGCAATACAATTCGTCAATGACTGCGGCCCGTGAGCTCATGGTCAGCACGCATCGAAGATATCTTCCGACGCAATTAGCTGATCTTCTCTCATCGATGGTCCTGGGAAATAGAGCG
The DNA here is from genome assembly GCA_003963305.1 of Candidatus Melainabacteria bacterium. Taxonomy (NCBI): domain Bacteria; kingdom Bacillati; phylum Candidatus Melainabacteria; species Candidatus Melainabacteria bacterium. The sequence goes on from RXJR01000024.1 coordinate 115,617, forward strand.
ATCGCACTGCCGGCAGACATTACTCATAAATTCAGAGATGTTGGACTCTCGCACATTTTGGCAGCGTCAGGCTTCAACCTGACAATCGTAACCGTAATGTCGTACGCCCTGTGCCGCCTACTCACACCTTCTGTAGTGGCATGCAACACCTTTTGCTTCCTCAGCATTTTGGCATTCGTCTCGCTTGCCGGTCCGTCACCATCAGTAAACAGGGCAGCATTGATGTGTTCGACAGTGCTCTTAGCCAAATCCGGGCAGCGCCGTTGCAATGTGTTAGCAGCCCTCGCCGTTTCTTTTCTGCTTACACTGGTCTTCGATCCACTATGCACAAACGACCTGGGACTGCAGTTGTCTTATGCCGCAACGCTCGGTATTGTGCTGGGCAGCAAAGCCCTGACGTCCCATATTTATGCCGGAAAGACAAAATGGAAACAGTCACTCGCCGATGCTGTTTCAGTGGTGCTGATCGCACAATTCAGCGTCATGCCAATCCAACTCTTCTACTTCTGGAGAGCCGGAACAATGTTTATTCCAGCCAATTTACTGGTCACGCCTTTGATTACACCGCTGACTATGCTCGGCTTTGCCAGTTCGACGCTGGCTCTCACGCACATTCCCCAGACCCAGTTGCAGGCAGGCATCTCACTAATGATCGCTTTCGCAGACGCGATCGCTTTCATACCACTGACAGCAATGATGTTGCTTGTGAATGCGCTCGGCTCAGTGAACGGAGCAAACTTTTCAATTGGACCACCATCGCCCTTAAGCGTTAACTGCTACTACGCATGCTTCCTGGGTCTGCTGATTGCATTGCGCTTCAAATCGCGGATAACTCTTGCCAAGACAGCATTTACGTGCACGCTCGTTGCCTTGCTATGGCGCCCGAACGCGCCACTCGTGACGATCGCCAGTGTGCACGGACATACAATCGTGATCAACAACCAACGGCAGTCCATCGACTTAAACGCCGCACAAAATACGCCTCCAAGCAAATTAGCCGAGCGATTTGCGGCCTATTCGGGCGCCAATTTAGCACCAGAATCGTTCAACACGGGATCTTTGCGCTCAGGAATTGCCTTTGTTCAATCACAAAAATGGCTGCTTCTCCTGGTATCTAGCCCTGCAAGCATTGCCCACAGAGGCAACGCAATGGAGATTCTCTGCACTGCACGCAAGCTGCAATGCAACAGAATCATACTCATCGCGCGGCTTGACAGGCTGCCCACGACGGACTTTTTACCGCCCAGTGAATACAAACCGGTTGTCCAGACCGAAAATGAGCAACCAAAGTTTGTCGAATTGAAAAATATGGGTGCGCTACAGTTCGTAAGAAGGTAGCACTATTCCAACTCAGCGTGCGGTACTTCAGATAACTGATCGACTTTATAGTTGAAGGTGTAAAGCAAATCCAGATAGTCAGCCGTAAACTCGGGCGGCAGAGGTTTGAAGGGCGCACATGCGGTAATCGCATGCATAGCTGAATCGTCAGTGTCAGACTCGCCTGAACTGCGAATCAACTTCATCGAAACCAATCGACCATTTTTGCGAATACGAAACATGATCTGCGCACTGCCGGTAATATCATCAACACCAGGAGTCCAGGCGTGCTTAATACGCCTGTGCACATCTCTCAAGTAGGTGACAAGCAATGTTTGCGAGCCCGAGCCGCCCTTTGAATGCCCGCCATTCTGAGACACTTCGCTAGCCTTGTCGTTCGGCTCAGTCAGCTCGAGCAACTGGGCAGGAGCCACCTCCTCCAAAACTGGTTGCGTGGCCTCGACCTTCGGTTTGGACGTCTTTACAGGTTTCTTGTCCTGAGAGGCAGGCTCCGGGCTGGGCTGCTGCCTTACAACGAAAGCAGGCTCGGCCATCTCGTCTTTTTTCTGATTCGAGAAAGTGCCCGGAGTATTAAAAGTCTTTGCACCAGATGCGGTGGTAGTAGCAAGGAGCGGCACAGGGTGCAGAGGCGATGGCTGCGCCTTGATAGAGGGCACCACGACCTCATGCCTGCCTTGCACAGAGACATCGCGCGCCGGTTGTTCAGTTGGTTTGGTACTGGGCAAAATATCATGCCGATCTTCATAATCAGAGGGTGAAACAAGCACGATATCGACTACCTGCCTTCGCACTTCCATATGTTCAGGATGAGGCATGCCGTGAGTTAGAATCCAGCCGCCCAGAAAACCTGAAAAGATAGCGACAGTAGTTGCTATCGACCCCGCCAGCGTTGCCCAGCGATTCTCGCCAATACGGAAGACGCTCAACCGGTGTGACGCTCGTGATAAAGACAACCAGGCCAGAGTGATAACGACGCACAGCGAAAAGGAACAAACCCATGCCAGGGCCTCATGTATCTGACCGGATGTAACAAAGACACCAATCCAGGTCAAACTGAGCAAGATGAGAGCAGCAGCTGAGAGCGTTTGTCGACCCGATTTGATTTGATCTGGTCGCTTCAATTGGGCGCGCAAGATAGCACCATATTTGGTGCAGGGCACGAGCATTTCTTTTTCCGCAACGGAAACGGAATCAGCCATCAAGTGTTCTCGGTCGCGACAGCCGCAAAACGCGGCCCACTCATGTTAACACGGCACCTGACATGCCCGCATAAGCAGGCACTCATCTTCATTAAAAGCACTTAGTAATCGCTCCAGCCAAGCCATCTAAATGCGCAGAAATAGAGGCTGCCTGTATCTGACTGTAATGCCAACCGGAACTGACACCAATTTTAGTGACGGAAATTCGATATATTGTAAAAAGCACCTAATCAGCCACTCAAGTGGTTTCAAAATGACAAATTGGTTCACTTCAGATCATCACTTCGGGCACGCAAAGATCATCCAATATTGCGACAGACCGTTTGAAACAGTCGAGCAGATGAACGAAGAACTGGTTCAAAACTGGAATGCCCTGGTCGGGGACAACGATACGGTTTACTATCTAGGCGACTTTTCACTGAAAAGCAGCGCTATGGAAGAGTTTGCGCCTCGGCTGAAGGGGAGAAAAGTACTGATTGCAGGCAATCATGATGGCTGCCATCCCTCAAACCACGAAGGCAAACTGGGTAATCTTGCACTCTACAGAAAGTACTTCGATGCAGTCCATGAAGACTTAGAATGGGATGGACTGCATTTGCACCATATGCCTTACCACGATGACGTCGACCATCGTTACCCGGAATACAGACCGATAGACGCTGGACTGATCTTGCTACACGGACATGTGCACCAGCGATGGACAGTGAACGGACGGCAGATCAATGTCGGTGTGGACGTCTGGAACTACGAGCCCGTACACGAAAGTGAGATTCGAAAATTAGTCGCTCAAATAGAGTCACAGTCAGTAGACTGCGATTAATTGAAATTTGAGAGATGGCGCAACATCAGGCGCAGCCTGATTTGAGGCATTCGCCCCAACAAACTGCAATCCGAGCTGCCCACTGATACCCTGATGGTTAGCGCGTTATTTGCCCATTGCAGCGAAGTAGACGGCGCACGCGTGATCGATGTATTCGCGCGATAGCCGTGGATCTGTCTGCAAGAAGGCACAGAGGTTGATGACCTGGTCAACAACGTCGCGCGGATGGCAACAACGCATGTTGCGTCTGCCGCTTCGATATTGTGACTCGATCAAGTAGTTAACGGCTTCTTCGTTGTAAGGCACGCCGGTGCGTTGGCAATACTGCAGGAAGATCCACTTGAACTCATCTTCAGTCGGGTTGGTGATGTTGATCTTGTACGGAATACGTCTCAAGAACGCTTCGTCAACCAGGTCAGATGGATTCAGGTTGGTAGAGAAGACGATCAACTGTTCAAACGGCACTTCCAGCTTCTTACCGGTGTGCAGTGTGAGATAGTCGACGCGTTTTTCCAGAGGTACGATCCATCTGTTCAAGAGAGACTTATGGTCGATACGTTGTCTGCCAAAGTCGTCGATCAGCAACAATCCGCAGTTTGACTTGAGCTGAATCGGCGCTTCGTACAGCTTGGTACCGTAATCGAATTGCAACTCCAACATGTCGATGGTCAATTCACCACCGACCACCACGCACGGTCGTTGAATACGCACCCAGCGATGGTCATAATCGCGAGGATAGTTAGCGGCCGAGACCTGCTCATGGTTATGAGAGTCGAAGATTCGAACGATCTGACCGTCGATTTCAACGGCATAAGGAATAAAAATGTGTCCCTTGAAACTGCGCACAATGCGCTCTGCAATTGAAGTTTTACCGTTGCCTGCTTCACCGAACAAGAACATCCCGCGTCCGGAGTTGATGGCGGGACCGACCGAGTTGATGGTGCGGCGGTTGACCATGATGTCGGAGAAAGCGACTTCCAGGTCGCGCGGCGTTACTGACTCGCGGCGAATCGTCTGATACTTCAAGGAGTCGATGTAACGGCTCCATGGCACCGGACAAGCACCTACGTAAGCGTTGTGATCGAAGTAGGTTCTGGCTCGGTCACGACCTTTCTCAGTCGGCGTGTATTCGTAGTCGGCAAGTCCGCCTGAACTACGCACTTCGACGAGCAGTTGCTTCTTCAAGACTTCAAGTACTTCTTCGACGATTTTAAATGGCAACTGTGTGCGAGCAGCGATTTCTCGACCCAATGCAAAGTTGACGAGGTAGATGTCCTTGAGAATCAATTCTTCAAGGAAGCCCTCTTTTAAACCCGTATCCTGAATGGTTGCCGGGTATGGAGGAACGAATTCCTGCTGTTGCTGCGTACCGGTTTTGACCTGTTGAACCATAATGCTTTCTCTCTTGTGGTTACTCGCGAAGTACTTCACTCCACTCTATCGCGTAGACCGCGTTATTACTAGCTTTATGCCCAAATTTGGTCAATTGTCATGGTGCTTTGCGCGAACAAGTGTATGAATTTGATCGCTGAGCTGCTTCATTTGGCTGGCTCTCATCTCAGCCGCGTCGTCGCAGCCGAAGCGATCGGCAATGTATAGCTCCATGAAGTGTTTGCAAAGTGGCTCTAAATCAGGGTGTCTGTTGACTTCCGGATCAAAATCTTCGTCGCTTGTAAAACGCGCCAGCAAATCTTGAGGTGTGTCAGTTGGCAACCGATAGATTTTAACCCGAGCCAGGTCGTCTACGACCTTGAGATAGAGCAGAGTAGAGGGTTTCGGTTTTTCGAGAGTCTTTGCTTTTCGCGCCGCGCGGGCCTGATTAATGGCAGCTCGAATCGCCTGTATAAGCAATATCACTGCCGGCACCACGACAATCAGCAATATCATTTGATGCCAATCTATGGGCTTTTCCGGAACTTTCGGCGGCTCAGGTTTGGTTTCTTCCTTAGGCGGCTTGGCTCCATTTTTATCAGTCGTTGAAGAACCATTGCCTCCAGACTTAGTCGACTTACCGTCTTTGCCGGCAGTCGTGGTCGAATTCGTTCCCGTGCCTGTTCCCGTCGCAGTGCCGCCGCTGGTGGTGCCGCCGTGTCCTGACTGACCGGCTGCTTGTGGTCCCTTATCGGAGGTTGGAAGTGGCGGCGGAGTGGGGGTTTGGTTGGCAAATCGGTCTGAAAGCTGATCGATACCCTTCTTGATCGTTCCCATAAACGAGTTGTCTTCCGGCGTGGGCTTCGGCAAAAGTCCAGTCGGAGTAGCATCGAAAGGCACCCAGTCGTAGCCTGGAATATAGACCTCGCCCCAGGCATGACCGTGCAGGTTTTTGATTTCATGCATGCCTGTGCCTTCATTGAAGTCACCAGGTCCGAAGCCGCCGATTGAACGTGCAGGTAATCCAGCCGCTCGACACATGACCACAAAAGCGGTGGTAAACGGTCCACAAGCGCCTTCCTTGGTTCGGAAGAGGAAGTGATAGGCAATCTCTTCTTTGTCGTCGGAATCGCTAAGGTCCGAAGAATATTTGTAATTGCGGCGCAAGAAGTTACAGATGCGCTCGGCCCGCGCGAACCAATTGCCATCGCTTCCAGCCACTGATTTAGCCAGTTTTATCAGATCGGGACTGAGGTCAGCCGGCAATTGAAGGTAGCTCTCAAATTCTTTTCGCAGACTTTCTTCGTTCTTAGTATCAGAAGATGCCTTACGCATTTCGTCGAGATCGTAGTCAGGCACTTGCGATACAACCCGATAGTGCGTTCCGGCTTTGATCGGATCTTTAGTGCGCAAAGCCCCGAATTGATCGACGAGAATGGGATCTTTCGGATAACTGATTTGTTGAGGAATAGAGGCAACCGGAAGCAAATGTCCGATGTCAGACTCGACGGTTATCTCCTGAGTCAACTGCGCTGAATGCATACCAGGCTCGACAAACAGTGATGGAACGCCGCCCAGCTCCTGATAGGCATTTTTATGTTTGGAGCACTTCGAAATCTTTCCCAGGTCACTGATCGTCCACGAATGTCCATCATATTTGTCAAAACAGACACGCCTGAAATAGGTGTCTCGGCTGCTCATAACGCGCATGATCAGGTCATTTTCGTGCTCCACTGAATCCTTATTGCGGAAGACCATAGACTTGTCTTCCTCTTCCGGAGTCTTTTCCTGCTCACCTTTGCTATCTGCGCTTTTCTTTTGCGCATCGGTATTGCTGACGTCGCCTGGATTGTTACTCTTGCCGTTCTTGTCTTTACCGCCCTTGCCGGACTTGCCCGATTTACCGTCGGCACTCTTGCCGTCGCCAGGCGCTCCGCCGTTCACATTCTCACCTGATCCAGTGCCACCTGTTCCGGCGCCGGGAATGGCGCTTCCGCCAGGTCCACCAGCCGCTCCCGCTCCAGGCACAAGATCAGTGCCTCCCGGTCCCGAACGTCCGCCTGCTCTGCCATTGCCACCAGATTTGCCACCATGCTGACCATCGCCGGCCCCGCCACCTGTGGGCGCTCCTGAAAGTCCCGGTACGCCCCCGAGAATGCCCAGTCCGTTTGACGATCGCACCCAGGTGAGATTGAGCGATTCGCCGTTCTGGGCGCGGCGAATGTTGTTCAAAATCAAATCAAAAAGAGAGTCGACCCGCGGCAAAGCGAGGAAAATAACAATGCTAAGGACAGGCAACATAGCCAGAGAAAGAAAAGCATTGCCGACAGAGACTTTCTTCTTGACCGCGGCCTCGCGCAACTCATTGATTTCCGTACGTTCTGAAGATATGCCGGCAGCACCGGCTGAACGAGTGCGCGCCACCGCTTCAAAATAAAGCAAGCCGGCAATCAGAGTGATGTATCCCAGCGTTATGTAAGCAAAAAGCGCGTCACGCGCGATAACAGCCGTACAAGCAAATAATCCCAGACCGATTAGAGCCGAGACGTTGACGTCAGATTTGGCTCGCAAATCGAAAGTATGTAGAGCCTGCAAACCGGTCAGAACGTGTATGAACGGCACCAGCGCCTGGATTTTTCCGGAATTGAACTGCCCGACCATTTCCTCGAAAAAATTCCCGAGCACAATTAAAAGTCCGGCAGTAGTGATAAAGGTCAACCAGAAAGTCTTCTGATGCCTGAATTGATAGCTGACGTAACTGCCTGTGAGTGCGCCCCAGAGATAAAAGAAGATGAGCATCGACGAGCTGTTTACATAGATGCAAGCCGTGACTATGCAAAGCACGGAGATGCAGCACGATATGAGGCGCAGACCGATCGAATCTTCAGCCGGTTCGATTGTGACTTCTTTTTTCTGCGGAGCCGGTTTGGCGACCTTGAGCCCCGCCTGAGAGTTAGCGTTTTTCCCGAGCTGCGGCAGCGTTGGAAGTGACGGCATCTTCATAAGCGAACAACTTCCTCTAAGCGCTCGATCACGGTTATAACACGTCCCGTAGATTTTCCGGAGCCGCGTCGGTTGACGATACCGCCTTCGTGCACCGGCATGTGCGCCTCTTTTATGCTCTGCGCTTCCTGGGCAAGCGCGGCTTCCCAGGTTCGCGGAATCACAGCCAGGTCTACTGTTTCAATAACTGTATTGGAGTCGGCAGTTTCACTTGTGGTCGGGCGAATAGTTAAAAGCGCCGCGTGGGTGCTCTCACCGAGATTCGTGGCTTGAGACGAAGATGCCTTGCCCTGCTTGAGGGGCTCGACACGGGCGAGCAAATGACCGGAGCGGTGCAATCCCGGTGGCAAATTAGGCATGTCTTTCATAAAGTAAGGCAGATACTTGTTTTCGCCGTCGAGCGACGGAACAACCAGCAGGTCTGGAGCGCCACCTAACTTGAAGCCCAGATTCATCAAAGAATGAACAATCGATACAGCCAGCTCGAATTGCTCACGATTTACCCAGTTGGCACGCAAGTTGAGCAAGATGTCGTATCCGGGCAGTCCTTCTGCCTCGAACTCGCGCACCAACAGCCTGCCGACCCTGGCACTAGAGGCCCAGTGCACCAGGCGAGGACTGTCGCCGTGCAAGAATTCACGCACACCGCGCACCGAAGACGATACCACATTGGTAGGCTTACGACTGGCCACCAAGCCCATTGGAGAGTCAGTTGCCGACCTGATTTTGTAGAGAAAGTTGCCTTCGATAGGAACCATGCGAGGATAAACGACAATGGTTGGGCGACTGTCTTCTTCAGTCTCACTTTTCAGTTCAAAAGTACGAGACCACCAGGCCAACCCCAGTGGGAAACAAGAATAAATCTCCACACCATAGAGATGATAGACGCCTCTGCGGAGCGGTGATGTGGCAGCATAGACCCACGACTCATGCCCCACGTGCTCGACGAGCATGGGCTTCAAGACGCTGCTTTTGCCGTTGTTAGCAACGAGATTAGCCCGCACGAGCAGCCATTTGATCGGAAAGAACAGAGAAAATAATTTGCTGTGCTTGCGTCGCTCCAGAGTAATTTTTAAGAGCACACTGTCGCCGTCCATAGAATTGTTCGGAAGCGAGCACTGGGTAGTTACGTCCAGAACCTGGAAAAGCGGCATGATCACGCCAAGCACTATGGCCGAAATCACACCGGCGGCAATAAGGTAAAACCACTGATTGGTCGTCTCACCGGCAAAAACATAAAGCAAAGGCACGAGAAGAGCAGCAATGAAGACGCGTTGTTCTAAATAGAGTGCAATCTTTGTATTTGGACTATCTCGAAAACCGATGCGAAGGGCCTTCAGCCCCCACTCTTCGCCCTCAGGTGTGGCAACAAATTTAGACCGGAACTGGTACTTGCTCCAGAACCCTTTCAATAAGGTCTGCATGACTAACCCTATTATCTCTCACTTTAGGAATGACTCTGTGTCCCAAAACAAATGGACTGAGAGCCTTTACGTCCTCCGGGCGAACGAAATTTCTTCCGTCCAGAAATGCTACCGCTTGCGCGGCACGCATCAGCAACTGGCTGCCGCGGGGGCTCACGCCCAGAACAATTTGAGGATGCTTTCTCGTTGAACTGACGATGTTGACGATATATCTCTTGATAGATGGCTCAACAAAGATATTCTTCACGGCACTACGGCATTCGACCACTTCAGACTCAGACAATACTGGTTCGACCTGAAAAGCGCGCTCATCGAGCGTCTTGTCGAGAATCTCCACTTCTTGTTCGAACTTGGGATAGCCCAGCGAAAGCGAGAGCATGAACCGGTCTAACTGAGCTTCAGGCAACGGGAAAGTGCCGTGATATTCAATTGGGTTTTCTGTCGCGATGACAAAAAATAGTTCCGGCAATTTTCGAGTCGCACCGTCTGTGGTGACCTGATTTTCTTCCATCGCCTCCAGCAAACTTGACTGAGTACGAGGCGTGGCGCGGTTGATTTCGTCTGCCAGCAATATGTTGGTAAAAATCGGACCGGGAATAAATTTGAAGGTACCTTCCTTCTGCTCGAAGATACTGACGCCGCATACATCGGAAGGCAACAAGTCAGGTGTACACTGCACCCGCTTGAATGTGGCGGTAACAGACATGGCGAGCGTCTTAGCCATGAGCGTCTTACCGACACCCGGCACGTCTTCGATCAAAACATGACCACCAGACAAAAACGCGATTACAGCCAGCCGCACCGCTTGCTGCTGACCGACAAGAACACTGTTGATGTTGTTAAGAAGTGACTGAGCCTTGCCGCTAAGTTCGGCTAATCGTGTCGGAGAGGTCGCCTCTGCTTGCGTCTTTGTCGCAGTCGGTTGCTCCATTTGGTCATCATCCAACTCCGCCGTGCTCTCGGCTTTGGTCTCTGCTTGCGTCACTTTTACTCCTTGTGCAAACCGATTATCAGACTGACGCCCCGAGGTGCGTCAGAAAGGGCGACACGTGCGTTATGCCCGGCAATTTCACTTTCTAGACATACGCCAATGTGAATAGTAACCGGTCGAACCCGCTTGCAGGTGAGCAAACGGCTGCCATTAGCTGAATTTTTCAAATGCCGCGATTGTATCGGGCAACCTTGATGACCGCTCGGAAGATAGGATAAACTAGCTTCCCTGTTGGATTTCCTTGAGAAATCGCCTTATATTTCGAGGTCATGTCATGCAAGAAGCAGTGCGCTTGCGAGCCGAAGAAGCCGTTGGTCAGAAATTTCTATCGTTTCAAAAGGTAATTCAGACCCTGAATGACTTCTGGGGCGACCGCGGCTGCGCAGTGATGCAGACATTCGACCTGGAGAAAGGGGCCTCGACCATGAGCCCCGGCACTTTTCTGCGTGTGCTCGGTCCCGAACCCTGGAACATGGCCTGCGCCGACGCCTGTCGGCGCCCCACCGATGGTCGATACGGCGAGAATCCGAACCGATTGCAGCATTACTTTCAATATCAGGTGATCCTCAAACCCTCTCCAGATGACGTACAAGACGTCTACCTGGACAGCTTGAGAGCCCTCGGAATCAATCCGCTCAAACATGACATCCGTTTCGTCGAAGATAACTGGGCTTCCCCTACACTGGGTGCCTGGGGTGTCGGCTGGGAAGTCTGGCTGGATGGGCTGGAAGTGACACAATTCACTTACTTCCAACAAGCCGGAGGTTTAGAGGTCAAACCAGTTGCCGCAGAAATAACATATGGATTGGAACGCCTTTCAATGTATTTGCAGAACGTCGACAACGTTTACGACCTGAAGTGGAACGACCACATCAAATATGGTGAGCTCTATCACAAAAACGAAGTCGAACAATCGACCTACAACTTTGAAGAAAGCAACCCTGATTTGCTCAAGCAGCTCTTCAGTCTGCACCAGGAAGAAGCCCAACGCCTGATCGGCAAGAAGCTGATTATGCCTGGCTACGAGCAGATTCTGAAGTGCTCTCACTACTTCAACTTGTTGGATGCGCGTGGCGTCTTGGGTAGAGACGAACGCATGGCAAACATCATAAAAATCAGCAAATTGTCAGAGAAGATAGCCCGTGGATATCTGGAACAGCGTATCGAAATGGGCTTTCCGCTCCTGGACGAATCAGTTAGAGCAGAGACAGTCAAAACTTATCGCGAGAAATATTTGTCCGCGGAAGAAAAGTAAGGACGAGCGCTTCAGGGTTCAACCAGCGCACGCCCGCCACTTCACGCCCACTTCACGCCTGGAATCCATCAATGGAGATCGGCTCCAGGCGCGGCTTTCAGTTGCTCATCTGCAGGCGCGAGTCTGATACAGAGCCAAAAAAGGGGTACATTCTACCACCTGAAAACCAAGCGTATATGCCGCTTGGACACCTTGTTTCAATTTGTCAATACTGTTTATTGACGATCACTTTGGGTATAAAGAAGATGAGGGAAGGTTGCCATTTAGTAAGGAACTCTTGATGGAAAAAACTGTTCGCAATGAGTTGATTCGGCCGCTGCGAAAGTTTGCCGGATTATTGACATTATCTGCAGTGCTTGCCGGGTCATTCAGCCTCAGAGCTGAATCATTGGGAATGATTACTCCGCACGTCTTTAGAGGCGTAAGCCCTCACCTGGTTCCACACCGCGTGCCAAACAGAGTTCCTTCAAGGCGTTATGCGCCGGCTCCGGCTCGCTCATATCAAACTTCAAAATCCTCGGCGAAATCTTCAGCCAAAGCTCGTGCCCTTGCCTCTAAAAAGAAAGTGGTGGCAAAAGCAGTCAATCATCCCATTCAGCCGCAGAAATTTACTGACAGCATGAGCTCGGAAACGCTCGCACCAGGCGTAATTCACCGCTTTGTGCGCGGACCGCTTTCCATTCATTTGCTCGACATCGACATGAACTCGGCTCCAGTGAAAGTGCAACCGACCCTGGCCGGTGACTCATTCAATCAACTGAAAGACGTCGCTGCTCACGCGCGAGAAAACAACGCCATCGCCGCTATCAACGCCAATTACTTCAAGACCAACGGCACTCCTCTGGGCACTCTCATTATCAATGGAGAGTGGATTGCAGGACCGCTATACGACCGTGTTTCGATGGGTATCACCGACAACGGCCGTGTAAAAATCGATCGTGTCAGCTTGAGGGGCACACTCACCACCGACAATCCGGAAGTACCGTCGCTCTTTTGCAACACTATCAATCAGCCGAGACGACACGGTTCTCGCCTGGTTGTCTACACGCGCCGGTGGGGCAGTTTCGTGCGCCTGCCTTATGAAGGGTGTGTTGTAGCAGTGAACGCCCAGGGCGAAGTGCAAGATATCAGCTTGAAAGAGATGGCCATTCCATATGGTGGCTATGTTCTTACTGATTCCAAAATCGGCGAAATCTCAAAACTGAAAGTGGGAGACAAAGTCGATCTATCCTGGCACACAGGTCCAAACGACTGGCATGACGTGGTTCAAGCCGTGAGCGGCGGACCGATGCTGATCAAAGACGGCAACCTCTTTCTCGACCTGAAGGCAGAAAATTTCCGCAAAGGTTGGACAGGCGCGCAAATTCACGCTCGCACCGCCGCTGGAGTCACAGCCAACAACCACCTGCTGCTTGCCACCATTGAAGGACCGCACACACTCTGGGATGTAGCAAAATTCCTCCATAAGCTCGGCGCAGTCGATGCAATGAACCTGGACGGTGGCGGCTCAACGACTATGGTCGTACACGGCAATACCGTCACACGCAACGCCAACTCGCATCAGCGGCACGTAGCCAGCTCGATTGCAGTTGTCGACATGCGTACAGCCATGCAAAACAATCTCAATCGCGTGCCGCCTGAAACAGCCGAGCCGACCGAAACTCCTCCGGCAAAGGAAGAGACGAGCGAATTTACAGTGCAAAAACCGAGTCAGACTGAAGAACCAGCTGCAGTGATGCCCGAAGCACCAGAGGACCTGATGCAGTCACCAGCTCAACAACCGATCAAGCCGCCCAAAAAGCATTTGTTTGGTTTATTTCATTAATCGCAATTGATGGGGCGATTGTGACCGGCAGCTAAGAGGAATAGCCTGCATTTCAGAGGCATTCTGTAATAGAATTGCGTGGTCTTTCCAACTCGATGTATATACAAAATGCCAGACAAATTCGCTGTCGGAGTCGATTTTGGCGGAACCAAAATTTCAGCAGGCGTGGTCAGCTTAGAGACCGGACGCCTGGTGAGCGCCGCCAAGAAAAAAACTCGTCAAGTCCAGGAAGAAACCGACGTGGTCAAGAGAATCATCTCAGTGATCGATGATTGCTTGAATGACGCCAACGTCGATATGAAGAAAGTGGTTGGCATCGGCGTTGGTGCCGCCGGCATGGTCAACAGACAGAAAGGTATTCTTTTGGCAGCCGTCAATATAGGTGCCAATGATTTACCGCTGACTGAGCCGCTCTCCAAGTACTACGGCGTTCCGAGCAAGTTAGGAAACGATGTTGAAGTGGCTACTCTCGGAGAACTGACTTTCGGGGCCGGACAAGGCTGCGACGATTTCGTCTGCATTTTTGTTGGCACTGGTATCGGATCTGGTATCGTTCGAAATGGCAAGATCATTCGCGGTGCTACCGGCACTGCCGGCGAAATAGGGCACATGATCTTGTTTCCAGACGGCAAACAATGCGGTTGCGGCGCCTTCGGCTGCCTGGAGGCTTACGCATCACGTACGGCTGTCGCCAAGAACATTCTTGTCGATTTACAACGTGGACTTGATTCGTCCATCCGAGACAAAGTCGATATGCAAAAAGGAATTTTGCGTTCAAAAGCAATTTCTCAGGCAATTCAAGCAGGTGACGAACTTGTCACCCGTGCGGTCGTAGACTGCGCCCAGTTCATGGGAGTAGGGCTGGCTAGCGTCGTCAATTTCTACAATCCACAGCGAATCATTCTTGGTGGCGGGCTGGTAGAGGCTGTCGACTTGTATTTAGAAGTTGCAGAGAAAGAAGCAAAACGACGCTGTTTGAAAATTCCTTCCAAAAAACTTGAAGTAGTGAAGGCCGATCTCGGCGACTATGCAGGCATCATCGGCGCTGCACTGCTTTGCGCAAACTGATACGCTTCGACATGAGGATGCGCGGAGTCATGCACGAGGTTTGTTTGGTCAGTGCAAAACCAGGCAGTTGAAACTCCTTCTCAGCCCAATGCTGCGCGCAACTGGTCTCGCAACGACTATGTGGCGCTAATGGCCATCTGCGCGGCAGCAGCCATGGTTGTTCTGCCGGGACTCGGCACTTTTGGCATTATCGATCCCAGTGATGGACTCTACGCAGAAGGCGCGCGCGAAATGATGGAGTTGAAAAACTACATCACACCTCATTTCAACTATCTGCCCTTCTACGAAAAACCAATCTTGCTCTACTGGATGATGATCGCGTCCTATTCGATTTTTGGGGTTCAGGAGTGGGCGGCGCGGCTGCCCTCGGCGCTTTGCGCCATCAGCACGTGCGGGGTCGTATTCGCGCTCTCGCGATTTTTCATTGCCCGCAATGCGGCTGTTTATTCCGCGCTGATCCTGATCTCTTGCCCGCTCTTTGCGGCAGTTGGTATGCTTGCGCTCACCGACATGCCTCTTTGCTTTTTCCTCACCACGACAATGCTCATATTCCTGCGAAGATTGAGCGGCGACAATTCGAAATTGATCTGGGCCGGTTATGTCAGCCTGGGATGCGCAGTTCTTACCAAGGGACCTCTGCCGATAGCGCTGACAGTCATGGTCTTCGCAGTCTATCTCTTGCTTATTAGCGGTGACAATTTAAAGAAACCAGCCTGGTATTGGCAAAAATTTCAACAATTAGAACCCGCCATAGGCATTCCGATCGTGCTGATTATTGCGCTGCCCTGGTTCGTCATAGAGAGCGTAGTCACCAACGGTGAATTTTTTCAGGAGTTCTTCATCAGACAGAACCTCGGGCGATTAGGAGGAATGGTCAATCATGTAATGCCATTCTGGTTTTACTTTCCAGTCTTGCTGGTCGGAACCATTCCATGGGTGGCATTTCAATTCCTCGTGCCCGAGATGCTAAGAAAGCTCCTGGAGAGGAGATCAATTGCTTTTCCGGCAAACGCACTGGCGCTCTTCTGTCTTTGCTGGAGCGTCGTAGTCTTTGTTTTTCTGACCATAGTCAAAACCAAGCTTGCCACCTACATACTACCGGTGGTACCACCAATTGCTCTGACCGTGGGTATACTTTTCGACCGCTGGGAATTGGTAAAACCGCGCACACGCTTGTTTTCCGCTGGTGCTTTGATGGCATCGCTGCTTTTCATCGGCGCCGGAATACTGCCTATGATTTCCGATCATCTGCCGCAAAAACTTACAGATGGACGAATTACACTTCTGGAAATCGGCGCGGTGCTACTGGCGATCGGATGGATTGAATTCAGCTATAGAATCTGGCGCGACCAGATCAATCAAGCCTTCAAAACGGTACTCTCATTTTCAGTTGCAGCTATGGCAATAATCATTCCGACCGCCATCTCGGTCGTCGACAAAGAAGACGATCAGCCCCTTCGTCAACTCATATTTCAAGCACGAGATGCCCATGCCCGCCTTTCCGTCTTCGCGAGAACCTGTACAGCGGCGCCTTTCTATCTAAGGGAAAGTGTACCGATGATAACGAACGAACAAGAATATCAAGCCTTTGTACACGATAGCGACCGACCACACTGGATACTCGCAAGCAAAGATGTGGTGCCGCAGTTACTTGTTCACCCGGGCGAAATCAAACTGGTCGGAAAGAAAGGCAAGTGGTCGATGTTCTCGTTGCAGTGATACTGAATACGGTTGCACTCGAATAATCAAACCTCTTTGAGCGCCATGGCTCACTGTCGCGCTCACTATAGCGCTCACTGTTGAGCTAGCGCTACTAATTCATTGCCGCCATGAACCCCAAACTAGTTTTGGCGAGAATACTTATTCATAGCGATATAATTTCAAACCATGTCTACCAAAGGAATTCCCGCCATGCCAAAGTACAGCAAATTGTCTAAAGAGAACGCCGCCGTGTTGCTCATCGACCACCAGGCAGGGCTGCTATCTTTAGTGCGAGACTTTCAACCTGATGAGTTCAAAAATAATGTCCTGGCGTTAGCTGATATTGCTAAGTTTTTCAATTTGCCAACCATTCTGACAACAAGCTTTGATCAGGGACCAAACGGTCCAATCGTGCCAGAACTGAAGGCGATGTTCCCAGATGCCCCCTACATCGCCAGACCCGGGCAGATAAACTGCTGGGACAACGCCGATTTCGTTGACGCGGTAAAGAAAACCGGTCGCAAGCAATTGATCATGGCGGGCGTTGTCACTGACGTTTGCGTTGCATTTCCGGCGCTGTCAGCGCTTGAAGAAGGATTCGAAGTTTTCGTCGTCACCGACGCATCAGGTACATTCAACACGACGGTCAGAGATGCAGCATGGAGCCGCATGACGGCTAATGGTGCTCAACTGATGAATTGGTTCAGCGTTGCATGTGAATTGCATAGAGACTGGCGCAATGACATCGAAGGACTCGGCAACTTGCTTTCAAATCATCTGCCCGCATACGCGAACCTGATGCAAAGCTTCGGCACAAAAAAATAGAACGTGCCAAACAAATTCGCGACAAATTCGCGACAAATTCGAGACAAATTCGAGACAAGGTCCAGACAGGATTCGAGAAGGGGTCAAGCAGGCTTAAACCGGCTGCCCTGGCTGGTGCCGCGCCGCGCCATTTCTTTGTCGATCAGATCCATCGTGTGACGCTTATCAAAGCACCACTCCGGACCAATTACGTCCTTGCGCGAACCTTCAGCGACAAGTCGCATAATCACCTGATTTGGTGGCAACATTTCCAGAGCATCGCAAACCATCTGCACATATTTCTCTTCTTCGAGGAACTTCAGCTTGCCGCGCTCTAACTCGCTTTCCAGAGGTGTTCCTTTGTAGACGCATAGCTGGTGAATTTTCACACCGTCTACGGGCGAATTGGCAATCTTCTGAACTGTCTCGAACATCTCTTCTTCAGTTTCGCCCGGAAGTCCAAAAATCAAATGTGTTGCTACTTTCAGGTTGCGCTTCTTAGCTCGCTCAAGGGCATCGAAAAACTCTTCTGAAGTATGACCTCGATTGATAAGGTCAAGGGTTCGGTTGTGAATCGACTGCAAACCCACTTCCAACCAGACAAAGGTTTTTCTGTCGTATTCCGCCAACAGATCAAGGATGTTGTCAGGCATGCAATCGGGTCGAGTGCCGATACACAATCCAACAACGTCCTCGAACTCGAAGCAAACATCGTAAAGACTGCGCAACACTCCTTCTGGTGCGTAAGTGTTTGTGAAGGCCTGGAAGTAACCGAGAAATTTTTTCGCCTTGTATCGCCCGATAATGCGCTCTATTCCCGTACTCAGCTGTTCCCTGACATTGAGGGTCTGGTCGATCGTTGGCGCGCCCGACCCCTTCTCGTCACAGAACGTACAACCGCCAAAAGCACGAACACCGTCGCGATTGGGGCAAGTAAAGCCTGCGTCGATAGGCACTCGATAAACTCGCGTTCCGAAATATTCCTTCAAGTAATTATTGAAAGTTCGATATCTTGGCGAGTCGGTTTCGATGACTTCAGTGTCGAGTAACGTGTTCATAGGCGCAATGGGACGTCGTTAGCTGGAAATATGGAATGGAAAACCTCAATACTACTACGAGTTGCCAGTAATAAGTAATGAAGCACTTCGAGTTGACACCATTTAGTGCGTTTTGTTATTCTGGCTTACCGATGCTGTCTGCGTCTTAGACTATGCCCCCATCGTCTAGAGGCCTAGGACACCTCCCTTTCACGGAGGTAACGGGGATTCGAATTCCCCTGGGGGTAAATTTTTCAGGCATTTGATGCCTTGCACCTTGAAGACCTCCATCCAACCCTCGCTGCGGTTGATGAGCTAGTCGTATACAATTTAAGCGTGACGACACAGGTGCGCTAAATGGAACCGGAGAGCAAGCCAATCAGACTTGGCGAATTGCTCACAAGAGTTGGCTTATTGCGCTCACATGAGTTGACAGAAGCCATCCAAATCGCTGGTGAAACGGGCTTGCCCATTGGGCGCGTCTTGATTATGTCTGGTTACCTGACCGATCAAGAGCTGCAGGCAGCGGTACAGGCACAGTCTTTTATCAAAGACAAAGTGATTGACATGGATCTGGCAGTCAATGCGCTGCAAAAGGTCTCACAAGATGACCTGACTTTCGAGCAAGCGCTTCGCCAGTTGGGCTTTACAGTTAAACCATCCCATCAGACTGCCAAGCTGGGTGAACTGGTTATCGGTGCTGAACTGGTCACTCAGGCACAGTTGAATGAAGCTTTGCGCACTAGTCAAGAAACGGGACTGCCGTTAGGGCGGGTACTCGTACTCACTCAAGCCCTGAACGACGAAATGTTATCAGCAGCTTTGACCGCGCAGGTTCTCGTGCGCGACGGCAAAATTTCCCGAGACCAGGCAATTCAAGGACTTAAATCGGCAAAACGACGTCGCGTCACGCTTGAAGTGTCGCTCATGGATCACGGATTCTATCGACCACCTGTGCGCCAGTCAGTAAAACTTGGTGAGCTGCTGGTGTTGTCGGGGCTGGTAAATGAGGGCGATTTGATGAACGCACTCGAACTCGGGCTACTCAGGGAACAACCGATCGGGCAGGTGCTTGTAGAGTCCGGATACATTACAAAGGAAATACTCTCAGCATCACTGAAATTACAGCAGATGGTGACTAACGGAACGTTGAATGCCCTGCAAGCCTCGGAAGCGATTCGCCAGGTGGCAACTCGTGGCGTGTCGATGGCACAAGCGGTTGCTGAACTCGGCTTGCTCAAATTCGAAGCCAACGAGACCATTAAACTGGGCGAAATCTTGACGGTATCAGGCGTAATCACTGATGAAGATATCAAAAAAGCGATCGATCTCAGTTCGCGGAACTCTGCACTGGTAGGCAAAATGCTGCTCGTGACCGGTATGATTGACGAACAGATGTTGCACGCCTCACTGCGCTGTCAATTTCTTTTGAGAGAAGGCTTTCTTCAAATGGAACAAGCCAAACAAGCGCTATTGCACTGTCAGCGAAACCGCTGCAACTTCGACGATGCGCTGCGAGAATTGGGTTTTGAAACCAACACTCGCTCGAATGATGTTCTCGATATAGCTGACGCCCCGCACGAATTCTAGATAACAGAATTTAGCGCTAAATAACCAGAGTTTCGAGTTGGTCGTGCACAGCCACTGGACCGGCGACCACGCGTACTCCCTTCAACAATGCGTCCGGAACATCGAACTTATTGACTTTGCCACCGGCGGCTTCGATTATTGCAATTGCGCCAAAGCAATCCCAGGACCACATGTGTGGTTCGACATGTCCGAGCAGCCTACCGCAGGCGACATATACCAGAGAAAGAGCACCCGATCCACTTCGGAAAAACATGCCTTTACCATCTAAAAGTTTAGTCAGCGAATCGAAGAGGAACTCTCGCGGCGACCTGCTGGAAAAGCCGATGCTGACAAGACCGGCGGTAAAATCAGTACCGGCATTTGGCGAGACCGGCTCACCATTGACGGTGGCAGGAAAGTCTCTGCCGCCCGAAAATAATTCGTCCATAGGTGGGTTATAGATCAATCCAAACTCAATAACCCCATCGAGAACGTAGGCAATTGAAATGCACCAATTCGGCATGCTGAAAAGGAACGGCTGAGTTCCGTCTATCGGGTCTACAACCCAGACGCCGCGCGCCGTATCGAGGGCAGTGGCACCGGTCTCCTCTCCAAAAAATGCGTCGTCGGGAAAATGTGTATTAAAACGCTCCTTGATCAGAAGCTCCGTGTTCAGATCTGCTTCACTGACCAGGTCATGTGAACCTTTGCTTTTGACAGTCAGCGAGGAAAGCTTTTTGAAGTATCCGTTCGCAAGCTCTCCAGCCTCACGGATAACTGCTTGAGCAACTTCGAAGCGCTTTCGCAAATGCTCGACTCTATTAAAAGTAGCTGTGGATGAAGTCACGATAGGTCCCCTGAAAGAAGACCAGATTTTAACAGAGTTGCCGCTCCCCCCTGGCGAACTGTTGAAAAATAATTCGCCCTGCCAAATTTCTGCCAAACGATTTGATTATCTTCTTGTTGTCGATGGATTTCGCAGTTCGACAAACCAACTCAACTTACCAGCAGGTGATCAGCATGAACAATTCAGAAAATTCTTTAGTCAAACATGTTGTACACGAAGGAAACATCTATATCGTCGACTTCAACGCACCTGCAGCGGTGTGGACCTATGCCATGCCTTTAGCGCTCTGGGCTGCCAGACAAAACCAGCAATGCCGCAATCAATTTCCTTCTTTCCACGCTGATTCAGAAAGCCGATAGAAAATATATTGCCTCACCTCATAAAGTCTGTCACGAAACTTCTGAAAGGATCATGGAAGCTCAATTTTTGCGCTGGTTGCGGTACGACAGCTGCTGTATCGACGGGAAATTTTCCAGCGAAATCGGCAATGACGGAATCAATCGAACCTTCCTGTAGATTCGCGAATGGCAGCAGGAACTGTTTGTCCACAGGATCCGAAAGGTAATAGCTCGCTGTCGAAACAAGCGGTAGTCTAGCGGACTCCGCCGCATCGAGAACCTCTTCAGCGCTGCAGTCAGCCTTGAACGTAACGATCAGATTTGTACCACTGTCTTCTGTAGCAATTGATATGCGCTGCGCAAAATGCTTCATCAAAGCAATCACAAGTTGCTGGCGACGATGAGACAGCAAGCGCTGATTCTTTCTCAAAGCCCGCTCGTACAGACCGCGTTCGAGGAAATGAGTGAGAACTTGCTGCTCGAGAAAGTTGACATCGCGCTCGAGCATTTCTTTGTATTTAGTGACGAGCGGCATCCAACTGTCGGGAAAGACTGCAAAGCTGATTCTCGTAACGGGCAGAAGAACTCTCCAGAACGAGGCAAGATAGACAACGACCCCGTGATCATCAAGTCCCTGAATCGCAGGTACAGGGCGATTCCGACGATGCCAGTACTCGCTGTCATAGCCATCTTCAATAATTGCAGTGTTCGAACGAGCAGCCCACTTGAGCAGCTGCCGACGCTTCTCGAGGCTCATCGTTGCGCCTGTCGGATTCTGATGGGCCGGAGTGACGTAAACGAATTTGGCGTTTTTCTCACTATGGACAAGCTGGTGAACATCGATTCCGTCATTCTCAACGCCAATCGCTTCGATCTGCGCGCCATAAGCAGCGAAGACATTTCGAGCATGCTTGAAGCCGGGATCCTCCATAAAAATGGAGTCGCCTCGATCAATCACTAATCGCGCAATAAATTCAAGCGCCGAAGTTGGTCCAGAAAAAACCACCACATTTGACGGCTTGCATCGTGTCGAGCGAAATCTATTTACATACTTGCTTATCGCCTCCCGCAACGGTTCATGCCCGAGCGGATCGCTCTCACCATCATGCCTGGATTCCTTAATGACTTCGATCATGATACGGCGCCATTGTTCAAGAGGTGTCAAATCTTCCTGAGGCGATGAAACCTGCGATTCAGGGAATCGATAGTTACGGTCTGAGAAAAGCAAAGAGCGCCCGAACCCAGAAAGCAGGTTCTCGGACACGACAGCCCCCGACTCAGGCGGAGGCGAAAAATCGCAGTCAGCATCCTTATCTACAACAGAATCAGCTTGCGAACTTTCTCTGCAAAAGACACGTAGACTCTGATCTCCTGAATCTAAATAGCCTTGCGTCACCAACAATTTTGTCGATTTCAAAACCGTATGACGCGAGACTCCGAGCTTTCTCGCCAGATCGCGCGTTGAAGGCAAAACCTGACCGCCCTCCAATCGCCCGTCCAAAATAGCATCACGCAAAATCTCGTAAAGCTCGATAAACAGCGGTTTTTCCGAAACACCGAGGACAATCGGAATATCAGCAAAAGAAGTTTTCAACTCAATCACCTTTTCCAACTTGAACAACTGATTTTCAAATCCAAATTACTTATCAGCGCAGGAATTTGTCTGGAATTTCCTGTGACAAAATCGGGTAAAAACTTTTCAAAATCAGGCTTGAAATTCACCAATCATTCCTCTCCGGCTTTCTATGCCTGCTTGCCACCAGTTGCTTTCTGCAAGAGGGATTCAACCATGTCGCCAGGTTTGAAATCGAGAGCAGAGAACGGAACGTATGCGAGCATCACCATAAAAGCTGTGTACACAATGGGTTCCCACGCGCTTGACGGGTCGTAACTTCCCATCTCTTGCAGCCAGTGAATGCGCGTGCACATGCACAATAAGATAATGCACCACCAGAAGCGCCAGAGAACAAGGTCGATAAGAGCATTGACCCAGTTGGAAAAAACTGGACGAAAGAGCGTTCCTGCGCCCTCCGGCCAGGCGAACATAGCAGCAGCAATCGGACCAAGCAAAAACAGGTAGCAGACTGCAACCAGTTGATATGTGGTCAGCACCATAAGTCCGGTGTTAAGAAGAGCCTGCACGCCTCCAAACACAGCGCGGGTCGTGGAATCAGCCGTAGACTCGCTCTTGTTGCGAGCTGATACCTGAGCCGGAGTCATGTTTTTGGTCGGATTCATCAAATCTTGTGACCACTGACTCACCGTTTGAAGATCGATTTCTTGCTTCACAGCATCAGTCATAGAATTGCCGAAATCGATGGAATAGCTTACGACCAGTTGCACCGTTCCCAGTAAAAATATCGCCACGATGGAACGGAGAATGCCTTCAAATGGCTGCCACGTAGATGCCATAGCGGACGCAAAAGGTGCAGACACGTAATTTTTGGTCTGAGTTATAACCGCTCCCACAAGCAAAAGGAGAACTCCCAGCGGAAGAAAAAACGCTTTGTACATTTGCTGGACAATCCAGACTGACTGCGACAACGTGCGCTGCGTATCAGTGCCTCTCGCGGGAGTGGCGACAATTTCGTTGGCGACGTTGATTAGTGGACTGGAAGTAGCATTGAGATTAGCCTGAAAAGCAGAAGCAGCGGCACCGTTGGCGGCATCAGCTGTCTGCTGCGCGGTACCCTGATATGTTGCCTGAGTTGTCTGGATATTAGGATTAAGCAATTGCTCTGCGGTTCGCTGCGTTGCCGTCAATCGCGCCGCCTGATCCACCAGGTCACTGGCAGGAGCACCAGTCATCAGTGGCATGCCCGAAAAAGTGTTGACGTTCTGAGTATTCGAAATCGGATTATTAGGCAGAATATGCATATAAAAGTGTTCGCCGACTGGTGGTCCGAAGTGACTGAGCATCGGATTAGAATCGATTGTGAATTCCTTCTGCATGAAAGGCTGTGGTATCACGCCCGGCAGCACTTGCTGCGCTGTAGCGGAGAACGCTGGTGTCGTCACAGAAGGGGCTCTGCCTGAAGGGCGAGTTCCTGCTTGATTAGGCATCTGGTAGGTTGCCGGCTGATCGGCGCCCAGCTCAACGGAGAAGGGCTGCATCAAATCGGAGATGCCGAGGTGCGGCAGCATTTGATAGAAATTCTGCTTGATTCCGAAGAAAGAATTGCTCTGAGGCAACGTAAATGAAACTGCCCCTGCTTTACCCGTTAAGTTGTTACTGATAGCGGCTGGCGCACCTGCAGTAAAGGATGCACCGACAAGTAAACACAAGGCGAAAAGAGAGTCAATTCTATGTATTCGGTTCATTTTTCTGCCCTGAGAATGTATTTCGAAAGAATGCCGTAACATCAGGTGAGGTCGAAGGTGAGGCGCTCGATGTATCAGCAATTAGCCAGTGGTGGCAATGCGATACCATGATCGTGTTCGGCGGCGAAAAACATTACACTCTCCAGGCTTTCATTTTGAGAACTGCGCGGCTTCAAGCCACTGGTATTGTGCAGCATGTCGAAGCGTGGAGCTGACGTAGAAGCGTCTGACATACGTCTAAAGAACTCACGGATTGACTCAGAATTATTCATTGCAGTTTCCTCAAATCAAATCCTCGAACGAGGATCAGGAGTTAGTAAAAGCCAGACATGGTGAGCTGAAGGGCATTTATTCGCTGGCAATGAAAGATTAGCTGGGACGACGTTACAGCCACCGGACAAAATTGTAACTAAATTGGGTAAACGAAAATTCCGTGCTCAAAGCAGCCTTGCTTACTTCGTGTTGCGCCATTTAAAATCACCCTCTCTTCTTCGTTGCCTCATCTAAAATCCACCCTCTCTTCTTCGTTGCCTCATCTAAAATCCAACTCCTTACTTGAAGGTAATTAATTAGATGACAAACGATGCCCACCAGCTGGCACTCAGGCCGCATCGAATTAATTACATCGAAGTAAGGGGCTTGAAAGTTCCATATCGCCAAGAAGCAGGCGCAGTAGGGTTTTCAGAACAGAAACGTAGCATTACCGACTTTGACGATGGCTGCGAGGGTCATAGGCTGGCTGTTACGAAGAACAAGCGAGAAAAACGCATATAGAAAGGACTCGGGGCAAGCTTACACAAAAAACACACAAATCGTTCCGTTGCTGTTCCTCCAGCGCTTGCTAGATTTCATGCACCGCACGAGTCCATTCTGGGAGATTGAAATGACTTCTAGCGCTCGCTCTATAAGCAAAGCTTTCAAACTGGCTCTGGTAGCCTGTCTATTCATAAGCATAAAAACAGCATCAGCAGCTCCTGGCGCCCCCGCCAATCCAAATATCGGTCATGCATCGCTAAATACGATGGCTGATCAATACTTGCAACAGTATCCTGAAGCGAAGTTCTTGCGAGATGCAGACCTACGTGATGCCAACAACAATGCGATCCCAGGCATTGTTACTCCTGCGGCGATCCCCGGTGCGGGTCCGTTAGGCACAATGTTTCCACCTACGCCGGCAGCAGCAATGAACTTTCCGACTCCCAGCAGAATGGAAGCTGCCATGATCACAGCCGGGCTCACGCAGATGGGCGGATTCAGTGGGCAACAACCGTCAGACCTGAAAACCTATCTCGGTCAAATGGTATCAGGCAGCTTCATGGCTCGCTCACTGCAATACCCGCCCAACGTTGCTAACCAGGCTCGTGCGCAAGCGATCGGACAGTCGCAGGCGATGACGAACGCCATGGGCGACATGTCCAAATCGCAGGCAGCAAGTGCGATTGGATACTGCTCCAGCTTTCTGCAGAACTTTACTAGCGACGACAGCAACAGATGGAACAAAATTCGCAACGGCTTGTTCGTTCCAATAGCTGTTCTACTGCTACTCCCAGGCGCTATCCTCACCCAGGTAAGAGCCATGGCTGTTGCCGGTAACCCAGTGTTATCCGACCCTTCAAAAGGCGATGTCAATCCGTTCGAAGGAATTTTACGTGCGGTTGTGGCAATTTTCTTGATTCCAGCAACTTACCTTGTTATTAACTACGGCATCGACTTTTCTAATTCCGTTGTCGATTCAATCGCATCGACTTACCAGACCATCATGGGCTCGAACATGTATCAAGATGCGCTTGGAACACAAGTGAACGCATTTCCGGTTCGCACTCCAAAGCAAAATCAGAACGCAGGTTTTGCCAAAGAATGGCCGCAAACGGCTATTACAGATCCAAAATCATTCGAACAGAACTTGATCAGAAATCTCGATCCTGTCACCGGTCAACCTATACCCGGCAAAACTGACGAAGCGATGCCATCGGCAGCCGTAGCCGCTCGCCAGCTCTCGTTTGGCGCCAACGCTGGTCTGACGGCGGCATGGAACATTCTCTGCGCCTTCCAGATGGCATATCTCGGCTACCTCTTTTTCGTTGGACCAATTGCAGCGGCACTCTGGGTGTGGCCAATGGCAAACTTCCGCAGTGCCTTTCCAAACTGGATTGAAGGCGTAATTACACTCTGCTTCTGGAGTCTCTTCTGGAACACTACCATCTTGCTGATGGCATGCTTCAAAGGCTCTGACGAAAGCACCACAATGATTACTACTGCTCTGAATTTCCTGGCCACGTCATCCGTCAAATTCGCGTTCGATTTCGCCAGCCTGGTCAAAGCGGCGGGACAAGAAGCCGGTTCCAAGGCACTGGCTGGGAACCAGGGCGGCGGCGGCAAGGGCGGTGGTGCCGGCGGAAAAGGAGCGCAAGGAAAGGCCGGCGCAGGCATGGACGCGGCGCATAAAAATGCGGGGGCGCTAGCACATCAACCGATGGGAGCAACGCACGGAGCAGCCCCAGCATCCGATGCATCGCACGCCGAACAAGCAACGGTACAGCCCTCAGGCTTGAGCTCCGCTCCATCGCAAGGTGGGTTCGAGCCAGGCGCTACCCCTTCCTCCACCGACAGTTCAACAGAAACAAGCAATGCCTCTTATTTCGCAGCACCGCAACTGCCACCACTGGCACTAGCACCGCGCCAGGAAGCCAACTCGATCAGAACTGAAAACACATCCCTGGGCAATTTTACAGTCAGCCGCAGTTTCAATGAAAATGGAGAGCCAGTAGATGTTCTGAGAACGGCTACTGGAGAAGACATCGGTACACTTCCATCCGACCCGTCTCTTCCCGCACATTTGAACTACGACGGTCAACAAATCGACGTTGCACGCGTAAACACAGCGGAAGGCACCAGATTCACATTGAGCAGCCCATCTGACCCTGGTCATTCTTTCACAGCCATGATGCCACCCGCCAGCGCTTTCCAACCAGAAGCTGTTTTGGGCGGAATGCTGAACGGCAGCGGCAATAGAGCAGAAGATTCAATCGCGCTTCGCTCAAACTGCGGCACGCTACTTCTAGAAGATGGCGGCAACACCATTCTCGTACCATCGAGCGATCAAAACGGATACGACTCCTTCACGTTGCAGCCAGGTGCTTCGGAAGGAACATTCTTGAGCGAAGGACGAGCAGTTACAATATCATCCCTCAACCCTGGAGACCCATCGAATCCAGACCGAGCGGTTTCTCTGCGCGCCGCAAATGGCGCACTAGAGTCGTTCAACATCAGAATGACAGGCGACGGGGCGTACAACATCGCGCATAGCATCAATGGACAAAACGCCGGCAGCAGCTACGTTTCAACAGACGGACAGAACACCTATTACGCAAAATACGACGCCAACGGTGTGCTCACCGACATGGATCAGATCAATGGCAATCAAATCAACAGCACGCTTTACTCCGATGACTCCACTGTGCTTGGTTCCGTCAGTACAACCTACGAAGCTAACGGCAATTCCGAATCGCTCTACTATCAGCCAGACGGCACACTCGCAGCCAGTGCCACGCACATGTACAAACCAGAAGGTGGCTTCATCGACACAGTACGCAACGCTCAGGGCGAAGTAGTTAGCGTGCAGAACGTCGGTCCGAACCAGTACTACGGCAGCGCATATGCACCAGCCAGCAGTTATCAAACGGATGCGAGTTATCAAACAAACGCAAGCTATCAATCAGCTGCGGGTTCCGAACCAGCCAACGTAATGCAACAATACAGTTCCGCAGCTTCGACAACTCACAACTATAACGACGACTCACAGACCGTTGTCGCCGAAACGTCCGCCATGGCTAATCAAGCCGCCGCATTATTGCATCGAGACGCGCAATCGGCAATCGCGCACCAGAGCGCCTCTTCCGCACCAGCACCGGCACTTGCTCCGGCCCTGGCACCGGCGGCACCAGTCCGCGCTCGCGACGCTGCCGATGTGCACGCAGCAGCGGCGACTGCGGCATCGGCAGCAGCAAACGCTGCAACCAGCAATCAAAATGCAAACATGCGCAGCTTCAGAACCATTTCTGCCATCCTCGCAGGAACTACGCCTGCTGCAGTGGCTCGAAACAATAGCCAGAGCATAGATAGCAATGGCACCGGAAGAACCAGTGGCGAAAAAGTTTCAGCCCCGACAGTTGATGTTCAGGAGCAATATGCAGCAGCAGCCATGGCTGCACAACATGCTACCTATGCGAGGGAGCAGCTTAACTCAAACAGCCAGGTGCTAAGCGTTTCATCCACACCAAACAACACCAACGTCAATCCCATTTTGAGAAGTAGCTCCTATCCCGAACATGCACGGGAAAAAACTTCCGCCAACAACGCTTCGAACTACGAAATTCTCAATTCGCTGCTGCAGATTGGTCACTTTCAGCAGGCCCGATTAATCATCCCGATCATTCATCAAGAAATCGCTAAACAGCACATCACAAATGACACCCGACAAATGGTCAACGCCTACGTTCGATTGTTGCAGCAATACAACATGAATGACGAGGCGAAGTTGATTCAGAGCACAATCGGTCAGCCAGCCAGCGCAACGCTCTAAGAATAAACTGGAAACAGTTGTGCACTCTTGAATGGCTGTGTGGTCTCCACACATTGGCCACAAAAAACGTGCATTCTCTAGATAGCCCAATTCAAATCTCTTACCATCACAATGCAACGGCGCTCGCCAGGCGCCTACTTCAGCTGCACCAGAACACACGCTTCGTCGACCAATCGGACGGGCACGGTTTCGTTTTACTGAAGAGAAATCTCAGTCAATCAACGTGAACACGGCACCCTAAAGAACAGGAGCTTCCATGTCTAGTGACTCGCAAAGAAAGGGCGATTCGTGCCATGAAGGTCGAGATACCGGTTCGATTTCAGTTAATTCGAATCTGATGCATGAAATTTCGGAACTGCGGAGAAATCAATCTGCACGTGGTCAATGCGCACAAACTCAAGAGAGCCCGGATAATCGACCAAACACCCTCGCATACCTACCTTGTTTACACCTTTACAGCGGGAACGACCAACATTCCAGCACGGATGACGAACACCATCGGCGCAACGGTTACGACCCTCATCCAGACCGTGACGAGCATCACCGGCATCACGATGACGAACATCATTCAGACCGAGATGAACACCACCGGCATCACGATGACGAACATCACCCAGACCGTGATGGACAGCACCGGCATCACGATGACGAACATCATTCAGACCGCGATGGACATCATCGGCATCACCACAGACATGACCACGGCGAACACGGTGAACATCACCACGGGCACCGTCATCAGCACCACGCTCACAACCACCCGAGCCAAGATGGGAACGACAACAATTCTTCTGCATCTCAGCCAGACAAACCGCCTGTGGGACAACCGAGTGACTCAAATAACGAACAAACTACGAATCCGCCGGAGACCTCTCCAAGTACACAAACAAGCCTGGGCAGCCATATCTACAGCGATGGTCCTTCATACTATGTTTCTCCCAATGGAGATGACAAAGCCGATGGCAGCAAAGAACATCCATTCGCCACGCTGAAACGTGCTGCTCTGGCGATGGAAAACTCGTCAATCAAGACAACGACAGTAGAAGCTGGAAACTACAAGATGCAAGAAACACTTCATCTAACCCAAAAGGATGATGGCGTTACTTTCCAGTTTGATAAAGCAAGCGGTCCAAACCAAGCGGTTTTCGACGGCGGAAATTCAATAGACCGCATGATTGATATCGAAGGCGGCTCACACATTACGATCAACGGATTGCGCCTCACTAATTTCAAATGGACTGGCATCTTCAACCACGGTGGCACGGTCGATCATCGAGATAAATCAAGTCAAAATGTCGGCTCGGCAAGCGGGAATAGATTCGTCAACAATGAAATCGATCACAATTCTCAAACAGGTGATTGGACTGTCGGCGCCACGGGAGTTAGTGCGGCCATCGTCAACGACCAGGTGACACCCGACACACTCGTCGCCAACAATTACATTCACGACCTCCAATACATGGGCATACAGGCAGGACGCTCATCTGATCTATCTGCCGCAGCAGGGGATTACAGCGGCACCGTAATTAGTGGCAACGTCATCGACCACGTCATGCAAGGCAGGCACGATGGAGGCGCGATCTACTTATGGAACGCGCGCAAGCAAATCTCCGGTGGAGAAATTATCGAAAACAACTTCATCACGAACTACAGCAGTTCGACGCTGGGAGACGGGAAGGGCATCTATCTCGATGATGGAGCATCAAACACTATAGTCAGAGGCAACGTCATCTCTGAAACAGACCCTCAAAAGTCCACATCTGAAGCCATTTTTATTCATGGAGGAATTAACAACACAATCACCAATAACTTGATTGATCTTGGTGACTCGGGAAAAATTGCGGCACTGGGATACGCTTCAAGCCCTCTGCATCCCGGCGGAATGACAGGCAACGTTTTTGAGAACAACGTTATCGTCTCCGATTTTAAAGGCAATCAGCAGACAAGTGGGATGGGAGTGACCGGCTACACCTACTTGAACGGTTATGGCAATGCAGCACGCGGAGCCAATCCCCAGATCAAAAACAACATCTATCACAACTACGCCGGTGGACAAGAGCGCACTGATGGTAACGGTATTGGCGATAGTAGTCCAATCCACGAAACGCCGAACCAAATACCACTGGAAGGGAATTGGGGTCCGCTTGGATACTCTCTCCCGGCAGATCGAAAGGCTGCCCTTCAGGAAACTAACTCCTCACCAATTGCCGAGACAAGTCCCTCTCCATCAAACTCAGCTAACGGTTCCCCAAGCAAAACCCTCGACTTCACGCCTCTTCCATATGCGGAATCAGCCGCTACCATTGCCGTTCTTCCGGTCAATCAGATTCAGGCGCACGTCGATGAAAACAATAAGTACAACAATCAGGCTAAAGCTGGTGGAATCAAAAAGCTGTTTGTCGGCGACTCACTGACGGAACTGCAACCTGCGGATATATTTCAGCAAAACTTCGGCACAGATGCAGCCAAATTCGGAGTAGGCGGCGATAAGACGCAGAATCTCCTCTATCGCTTGAAAAATGGCGAATTGGACTTTCCAGCCAACGATCAGCCCAAAGTTGTTGTCATGGAAATCGGCACCAACAACATCGGAAACACAACAGCCAGCCAAATTCTTGACGGCATAAAAGCAAATATAGATACGATAAAGTCGAAACTGCCTCACACAAAAATCTTGCTGGAAGGCATATATCCGCGTGGCACGTCCATGACTCCGGCGTCCATCGTGGCCCTTAATACCGAAATCGCGAAGCTTGCAGATAACAAGAGTATTTATTACACGAACGCGGGCGGAGAAAAGCTCCTGAACGCAGACGGCAGCGTCAACACAAGCTTATTTAGATCGGATCATGTGCATCCCAACGCTCAAGGTTACG
Organism: Candidatus Melainabacteria bacterium; assembly: GCA_003963305.1. Taxonomy (NCBI): domain Bacteria; kingdom Bacillati; phylum Candidatus Melainabacteria; species Candidatus Melainabacteria bacterium. The sequence continues at coordinate 146,986 of RXJR01000024.1, forward strand.
CCATATTGGATGCAGCGCTTGCTCCGATCGTCGACGAGCTAGCCGCGAGCTAGCCGCCTGATCGGTCCTGAGGTGGCAAATTAGGGTCTTCTGCGCGATTAACGTTCCGTCTCAGGCATGGGATACAATCATTAGACGATCGTTCGACAAGTGGGCGAAAGGTCGCGTTCAGACCTGGATGAAAAGTCGAGTTTAGACCTGGCTGCCCATTGCAGGGAAAAGGTAGACCGAAAAATGCCGAAATTGCTTCTAGCAGATGACGACAATCAGCTCCGCCAACTCGTGGGTGACTGGTTAGAACATGAGAATTACAACGTAGACCTCGCCTGCGACGGACCTGAAGCAAAAGAATATCTGTTATCCGGTGACTACGACGTGCTCATCCTCGATTGGAGCATGCCGGAACCTTCCGGCATCGAACTCTGCAAATGGTTCAGGGCAAAAGGCGGCAGCACGCCAATTATTATGCTGACTGGTAAAGACGAAATCGAACACAAAGAAGTCGGGTTCAGCGCCGGAGTAGACGATTACCTCACCAAACCATTCGAATTGCGAGAACTGGCGGCGCGCTTGCGGGCTCTGCTGCGACGTGGAAATGTGGCAGCATCGCGCACTGTCAAGGTTGGTCCTCTTGTGCTGGACCCTGACAGCCACAGCGTCACTGTTGACGGTGGACCGCTGACACTAACAGCGACAGAATTTGCGGTGCTCGAGTTTCTCGGACGTCATCCCAACCAGGTCTTTAACGCGAACGCGCTTTTGGACCGAGTTTGGAGCAGCTCATCCGAGGTATCACCAGATACGGTGCGCGTCTACATCAAGCGACTGCGAGCGAAATTCGAAGGCATTGGATATCCCGACTTGATTCAGAACATACACGGCGTTGGTTATAAATTGAACGTGGTGTGATGCCCGCGAGACGCGGGCGTTCCATTCGGCCTGTCCGCTAGACGCGGGCGCTCCATTCGGCCTGTCCGCTAGACGCGGGCGCTCCATTCGGCCTGCCCGCGAGACGCGGGCGCTCCATTCGGCCTGCCCGCGAGACGCGGGCGCTCCATTCGGCCTGCCCGCGAGACGCGGGCGCTCCATGCGCGCGAATCAGCTCATTGCCAGTGATTGATTGAATAGTTTTAGCGCCTCCGGCTCTCCTATCTGTGCCACCTTGTCAGGCGTCAAACCAGCGCGCTCCATTGCCGCTTGCACTCCTTTTGGTCCCGCTTGATTGAGGGCATCGCACAAAGTAGCCAGAGCGGAATCGCTCTTGATTCCCACTGAAAGTCCAATCTTCTCAGCAGAAACTACATTTTCGCGAGCCAGAGCCAACTGCACCTCTTTCATTTTTGGATCGCTCAATCCCTTCTTCAGTTCGCCAAGCATTGCGTCGGCTTCGGGACCGCCCGAGAAATCGAAGTTACGAAGCTTCTCCTCATCTATCTTTCCGTCGGGTCCAACGAACTGCTTGAACAAATCAGGAAACAATTTCTTGAATAACTCCGGATCGTTCTCCAACATTTTTTGCAAAAGCTCAGGCAATCCTCCGACTCTCTGATTCCATTGCAACATTCCAACCGACAATCCGTGACCAGAATCATTTTTATTGATGCTGTCGAACGAACCTGCATTCTTAGCCAGATTGCCGACTATCTTGTCAGTCAGCGCGGACATCAGCAAGTGCTGATCGGCAGGCAAGCTATTATAGAATTGGTTCTCCTCGGCACCAGGACTGCCCGTGGCGACTCCCGCAGGCGTGTCGGACAGGCGCTGTGGAATACCACCACCTGTGCCACTATTATCACCGCCGAACATCGATCCATTACCACCGCCACCGCCGCTCTGACCAATCGCAGACTGATCGCCGCGTGGAACAAAAGGTGCCTCAGTATTGCCGGCGCCACCATCATTAGTGACAATACGCGGTTGATTGGTACCATCACCTGACCATACCGCCGTAAAACCCTTTACCGGCGAATTTGTAAGGAAACTCGAGAGATGGTCTTTCGTCCAGTGCGTAACTCCGGGGCTGGCTGGGTCTCCAACTATGTACGTGCCGTCAGGAGCTTTTCCTGCCACATAGATAAAATGATGCGGACCATTGACGATGCACCCACGCCCTTGCGCCAACTGCTCATCTAAAGCGTTTATATCAGTGCAGTTTGCCTTATCTTCAACGCTCAGACCCCTTTTCTGCGCCTCCTGCGCCATGAGCGAAGGACCACCCGGGAACTGACCTTGAGCCATCACCCCAGTCTCATTCATGACACGCACACGCTCATCTTCAGTTGGCGGATGCGAAAAACCCGGTGCGTTAAAGTCTGCGCAAGCCATAGTCAGGCTCGTCGCGCCGCAGCCAAAGAGCCCGCCACTGCCAAATTTGCGATCGCCCATTTGCGAGATATAAAACCTGTTCCTGTCCACAGTATGCTCTGGTGCTACCGGTTGAGCTTGTGGAACAGCCACAGCCGCCTCAGGCGAACCCGGCCGAGCGGCAGCTTGCAGCTTGTCCGTGGGCGAATCAGTCATACGAGGAGAAGCGGATATCGCTTGTTCGGAGCGCGCCGCAGTTGCACCAGCCGCTGCTGTTTCAACTCGTGCCATCGCTGGTGCTACCATGATCTTTGTCACCTTACCAGTATTACAATTCCAACTCTAAACTCTTCCAGCGGAACGAAGCCGGAAATATTTGTGCATTTTTTGGGACAAAACAGTCCTGGCTAGTCGTTGTGAATGCCATCACTGGTTGTTTCGGAACTGCTCATTGTATGATGCGCGCCGCGCGACTCCTCGAACGAAACTTTGCCATTGTCCAGCTTGATGGTGCTGCCAACGATTTCAACAAACGTTTGACTGCCTTCTCTGTTGTAGTACCACTTGCCGTCTCTTTGCGTCAGAGTGTAATCACCCTGCCCATTGTGCACGCTGTACTGATTGACGTTTCCATCTTTATCGTATTTAACTCTGGTACCATTTTGGTTCTGCTCGTAGGTCGGCTCGCCCTTTTCATTAAGCGTCACGTGTGTTTGGCCCTCATGCCCCTTGAAGCCTTGTGGCAAATCATATGAAATCTGCCCATTTGCTTCGATGCGAACGTTCTGCGGTTGCTTGCCATCTGCCTGTCCGGGAAGTCCAGTCCACTGCCCATCTTCACAATGAACCCCACTCATACCAGGAGCGTTTGAGGCAAACTTGGTGACATCGCCACCGGCCCTGGCGCGATCGACTGTTGTAACAGTGTTGTCCTTATTTGTAATTTGGGTTGTCTCTGTGCCGCCCGGATGAACGGTGACAGTACCGTGTTGACCATCGCCAAGACCAGTGCGATTCATCGTCAACTCACCCGAATTCGGATCGAGTTTTACTGATTTCGGATCGACATCGGTGTGGTTGAAAGTATCCACAGAGCCGTCCTGGGATGTACTGGTGACCTGAACACCTTTATCGCCGACACTGAATGCTGTTGTCCGTCCCGCATTGTCCATGAACATTCCACTTTTACCATCAGCGGAAGTTCCACCATATCCGGTGGCGTATCCTCGATCGTCAACCTGCACACCAGCAACAGCCTTATCACCGGTGAAGTTGGCACGATCACCGGCGGCGCCATCTGGGTCTACAGCCGCGTCAGTAAGATCAATTTGTGGAAGCAATCCATTCAAAGTTGGATTGCTGCGCGCATCAGAATGGACTTGATTATAGACAGCATCAATCGTTGCACGATACTGGTCCGGATTATTTTGACGAAGATCACGAACATACGCTTGAATGTCTTGCGACGTCCGACCTTGCTGTTCGAGATATTTGACGCCATCGTCGACCTTGCCTTTGGAAGCATTCTGCGCGTCGGCAGTATCATATTTCGGTGCCATTTCTCATTCCTCGTCTGATTGCAGCAATAGGACTGTAGAGGCGACAAAACTCAGATCGGGTAGCATTAATTGCTCTGCGATTGCTTATTGTCTTGCGATTGGTAAGTTCCTGCTGATGCTTTTAAGAATATCGCTGAAAACGGAACTAAGTCTGGTACACATTGTGAATTTTTTGGTTATGCAATATCGAGTTGCACACTAACAACCCGACTCGACTTAGGACACGATATCTATGTGGCTCTGGATCTGACTCAGTGTCTGGGGTAGCCAGGTCCGAAACAACGAGCTGAACTGACTTTGACCAGTCAATACGGCAAAACCTTCTGCAAACGACTCAGAGCGCGCACTCCATTCCGAGTCATTCTTTATGAAGTATGCAAGCTGGTCGATATCCTTCTTCTGAGCAAATGCCTTGATGTTTTCCACGTCCTTCCGCCACGCCCAATCAAATGAGGTGCGCTGGGATATGTAGTTTTCGGCCCGATCGAATGCATGTCCGAACTCATGTCGCACGACATTAGCTACATCCATTGCAGAAACTTGTGGACCGTCTGGTCCATACTTATACGTCTGAGCCAAAACAATTTCGTTGTTTCCGGTGTCGTAAAAGGCAGGATTATTTTCGAATGTCAAATTGGAGTCATAGCCGGAAGGCTTGGTACCGGCAAGATGGGGGTAAGGGTCTGTAACCTTTTCACAGAGACGGATTTTAGTATTTCCTTCTAAAAATACGACGTCTCTCACGCCCTCAGGAATCTCAGACAACCCGCGACAAGCTTGCTCAGGCATGGAAGTCGAAACTGGAGAAGCTATCTCAATCGCATCACCGACCTCGCGATAACTTAACCCGAAGTTTTGGGCTGGCAAAAAAGTATCACCCGGGTTCAGAGTTTCCGTAGGTTGAGCGATCTCCAACCTGCCATCCTTCACGACTCGATGAACAAGATTGCCTGGTACCGAAGGAGATTCTCCGCTCACAGGCACTTCAGCTGCACCGCCAGGCTCTTCAGTCGCCCGGAGTGGCAACTTGAACTTAGATGCAACAGTGACGGCAGTTCTGGGTACAACGCCGTCCAACCCAGCTGCCGCGACGCCAGCTCCGCCTGCCACGCCACCTGCGATACCAGCAGCAGTTTGCGCTCCGAAGGCTCCTAACTGGCGCAAACCCGCCTCCGCAGACAACTCCTCTTCTTTAGTGTGTGGACCAGATCCGGCGACGACAGCCAGGTCATTGCCCCAGTCGACCACAGAATTTCCTAATGCTTTAGCATCATTAACAACACCATCAATACTCCCATCGTTCTTCACCAGTTCTGTAGTCGCAAGCGCTGCCGCACCGAGCCCCAGAGCCACAAGCGCACCACCACCAGTAGCAACAGTAAGAGCACCAACGGCTGCGCCAATTGCCACATCCTTCAGAATTTCACCAGGGTGATGTATAACCTCATCGACGGCACCCTTCTCAATTTCTCCTATAGCTTTAATTGCATGAGTTCCTGTTAGCGCGTCCATAGCAGCTATTGGCGCAAACGCGACACTATTGAACGTATCGAGGGGATGATTCACAACCGCATCCTCTACATGACTGGCAGCACTTGTGATTGAAGACATAAATCCAGTACTTCCGTTGCCCAAAGTCTGGTTATCTTTACCGAATAAGCCACTTTCGCTGTAAGTAACTTTACCCTGCTCATCCATCTTTATCGAGTCGCCATTGACCTCGACAAAATCATGGCCTTCACCATTTTGATGGTAATACCACTTTCCATCATCGTGCCTGGATAGCGTGTAGTCACCGTTAGAGTACTCTTTGACTTTGCCCTGATCGTCCTTCTTTACTGAAGTGGCTCCATGAGCTTCATCGCATCCGGTGGCTGATGCCGGGGACTCTGAAGCATTGCCGGCGTTTGTCTGATCGTTCGGTTTACTGCCAACTCCAGTTCTGTTCGAACTGGAATCAATGATTTGCAAATCGTGAGGAAGATACAAAGACGCAGTGTTAACACCTTTAGAGATATTCCCGAAGTCACCCGGCTTTACGACGGACAGCATGTTCAAACTTTGATTATCTGTTTCGTTACGCTGCTGCAGATTAGTATCATCAGCCGCTTTATAAACACTGCGTGTGGTGTCTGCAACCATACCGCGAACCTCATTCAACAAAGCGAGGCGCACCGATCTACTCTCGATAAACCGATCTAGAAGCGCAGCCATTAAGTAGTAATTGCGTTACGAACGTTTCGATAGTAGAAGAAGCGATGGAACTAATTCCGGTACCTAAAGGGAATTTTTTGGGTACGGTTTATTTAAGGCGCCCAACTTTTCCCGCACTTCCGCATCATCCTTTATTTTCAAAGCCAGCGCATATTCAACCGCAGCACCTTCTAAGTCTTTCTTTGCAACGGCACTTTCTGCCAGTTTGACGTGGTCACCAAACGAATCAGGATCCAGACCCAACTTTCTGATTGTGTCTGAAATGTTGACTTGCGCAGGCTCGTTGAGAGGGTCAAAAAACAGGGCACGATGATAGTAAGTTAGAGCTAACTGCGGACTAGCTATGCTTTTCGCTTTGCCATTGTAGGCAATAGACAAATTGCGCGAGGCTAAATCATGTCTCTTATTTAAGTCCAATGCAATCTGCCATTTTTTAAAAGCTGTTGAAAATTCGTCGTGAGCGTCCACGCCCTCCTCACGATTAAGACTGGCTTCTAGGTCCATAGCCATTTTGAACTGCTTAATTGCCGAATCATAATTAAGGCGTGCAATGTCATCTACACCACCATTGTTCAACATGATGATTCGATTATAAATATCCTTCTTCGCTTGAAATCGTGCGGGACTTTTCAACAAGATCTTGTAAGCATCGTTGGCAATTACTGTTGCCTGCGCCAGCTGAATCTTTACTTCTGACTCCTTTTGCTTTCGAATCGACTCGTGTAAAGCAAGCCACTGTTTGTAATCATCGGCATGAGAAGCAGCGCTGATAGCTCTGTTTAAGTTCTCAGAAGCAGCAACGCTGTTACCTAGTTGTTGATAAACCGATGCCCGCATTGAATAAAGCGAACCCTCCTCGACGTCTTTTTCCGGCACCACTTGTACACGAAAAGTGCCGAACATTGATTGAAGAGGAATACTGACGCTGCCTCTATCATAAAGCTGAATAGACTGCGAAATCTCTGCCAGAGCTTCTCTATATCGCTTCTCGGCGTAATGAATCTGCGCTTGCCAGTACCAATAGAAGTATACTTCTGGCTTCAACATTATGGCAGTGGAAAGGCAACGGCGCCGGAATTCAGCGGAGCCTTCGAAATCCTTAGATAACAAGCCATAGATCAAGTCGAGGCGACTGAACAATGAGCCTCGATTGTATTCTCGAAGTGAGTTCAAATCTGCCGCTCTAACAAGCTGCTCCACCTTGAACATACAGACAGGGAAGGTGAAGAGAGCACTAATACATACAGTCAGCGGAAAAGCCCAGAGCGCCAGAACCAACAGAACCGGTGCGCCCTTGCATTTCCAGATGTTCGATGGCAACAAGGCTATCGAAGAAAACAACTTCAAAAGATAGTCCCGAAGCAAACCATTCAAAGACGCATTAGAAGACAACCTATCCCTGCCGTCCTCTGCCCGAACCAATCTTCCTGCCATCAAATCTGCGAGAGTTTGATTCCGCGGCGTCAGCAGTGCCATTAGATATGGTGCCAGCAGAAACCCCAGTACCAGAAAAACAGTCTCGCCTTGCATGGACGGAACCGCCGCACCAAAAGCCTTTAACTCGGCAGGGCTGCTGACAAGTTGACTAGACGTGCCGGACATGATCAACAAAACAATGGAAACAAGCAGGGCGAAGATAAGCGGCTGCAAGAGTACATGCCGCGCCGCCTGACCGAAAGTTTGCCTCTGCCCTGACACACTTGAACATCTGAGCCCGAGAACGTACTTGCCTAAAGTCCCCTGCCAATCAGAACTCTCAAAGTGGCATGGATAATAGAACAGGAGAAACGCAAATGCGCAGCTCACAGCAATCAAGCAAAGCAAAAGACCATCTACCATCACGGTATAAAGCAGTCCAAAATTTTCCAGATAGCCGAAAACAGCCAGCCAAAGCGAAGCTATGATTGGAGCAAATGCAACGACTGCAATGACAAGCAGCAAAGCCAGATCAATGGCGGCCGCGAGCATCCTGCGGAAGCAAAGCCCGATCCTGGATTGAACCGATTGTCTCAGGCTTCCCTGCTGCATGACTAGAACTCGAGAAACGCCTGAGATATCTTATACATAGCGATTCTAACCCTTTTGCCCATCGGCTTCCATAACGTGGCCGGACCCGTCTAAAATAGTCTGCAAACCATAGCAGAATCTTACAGCAGCACCCTCAGGACTGCTTTAGATTTGGGGAAACCGGCCCTTAGCCCAACCGCAAGAACAGGCCGGATATGCGCGCCCCAGCCGATCTTCTAGGCACTGATCGGTATTTGAGGTAGACTGGAACCTATCGAGTCTCCTTCCCTCAAAATTCGACCAATGGCTAAGATCGAGGGTCTGTAGTCGACATGTTAGACTGCGATCTGAAGACGAGTCGATAGAAGTCGAGTAGCATCGTTGCACGAACTAAATTCGGACTCTTATTCACAGGAGTTTGTCGCCGATTATGATTGCCAAACGACAAAGAAGACATCAGAGTGGCGCCAGCCTGGTTGAAACTGTCGTTGGGCTCTTAATCATAGTTATAGGTACAGTGTTCGGAGCGCTCTTGCTCTTGAACGTCGGCAGAGTCACCTATTACAAACAGAAAATCAGCTTTGTGGCGCAACAGCTTGCTTACTATGCAGCCATCCTTCCAGCCCCTCAAGACGACCCAACTGTGCAACCTCTCCTTCAGACTATGGGTCAACAAATGATCGATCGAATGGGGTTGAATGCTTCGACAGTAACGGTAAATGCTGGACCAGCCCCAATTGCAATCGATCCCGATGCGGGCGTAGGCGTTAAGGTTGACCTGACTGTCAGTTTTCCGACTTTGCTCTCGGCAGGCTTCAATGCGACGATTCCACTAAACGTTACTCTGTCCGATTCCGCTGTCACTGCTCAGAGTGCATGGTTCAGACAATACGGAGTGCTCTACAATCCACCGCTCGTAGATAAGGTGACATTTCCAGTATTTGAACACCAACCCCTGACCGGATACATTGCGCCTCCGCATGATGGATTGCCAGCCTGGAGCATGAGTATCGTGAACATGTGGCCAATACCAGGATACCCATAACGCATTACACAAACACCGCTGGCAACCCTTAAAGACCCTCTTCAATTCCCAAGTCCCGACTCGAGAAAGCTATGCCTTCAAAGAAAAACAAAATCAGAAACGCTCGTGGCGCCGGAATTCTGCAAGGGATTGTTTGCTTGATGATTTTGGTGATCGGAATAATACTAGGTGTGCTTTTGCTCATCAACACAGGAATTGCGGCATATCAGAAGGAAAAACTCTGCTTTGTAGCCAATCAATCAGCTGCCTATGCCACATCGTTTCTGCCAAGCGAACAAGCAACAGCGCCGCCGAAGGTTATAAATTTTGCGCGTCAAATTCTGAGCAATATGGGCGTCAATTCCGCCGATGTCACCGTCAACCTCGGAGTTCCTTATGGCACGCAAAAGGCAGCGCAGGTGGGCATCACAGCACCAATCGGCACCTTTGTTCCAGCCGCTTTCACATCAGTCATGCCCACCGGTTTGCAGATGTCCGACACCGAATCCGTTCCTAATCACTCATATTACACAGCTTATGGACTGGGTATCCTCGGCCAAGCTGGTATCGTGGGTGGTAGCGTTCTTTTCCCTGTGACAAAACTCGGTTTAATTCCGCCGGACGACGGATTGCCTGCCTGGACTATAAACCAGGGCATTATGATTCGTATTCGTTGAGGAACGTTTATGCATTTACATAATCAGCTCAGAAAGAATCGCGGCGCCGCAGAATTAGTCGAAGGCGTGGTCGGACTCTGGCTCATTATCGGATTCACGATTGTTGCAGTCGTCTTGCTTATAAACATATTGGCCGCCTCATACAACAAAGAAAAACTTGGCTTCGTGACAGACATGGCAGCCGTATACGGCAGCAACTTGCCACCAGACACAACCAATGCGCCCCAACTTATCGAAGACAGAGTGCGATTGCTCTTGAACCAGATGAGTGTAAAAACGACTACATTGAACGTGACTTCGAAATGGAACGACCACAGCGCCGCCGGCAAAGTCGGCACCCGCCCGGTGTGCTCAGTCACAATCGATGCAACGGTGCCAACGCTGTTGTCAGCCAGCCTCCCCGCTTTCATGCCCGTTAACATCAAAATGTCGGACACTTCGATTGCTTTAATGCGCCCCTGGAACTGGAGCTACGGCTCCTGCTCGATCGCAGCGGCCGTTCTGCCCGGCTGGATAACACCGGGTTTGAACGTAACCGGATACGTGCCTAAAGACAACAAACCAGTCTGCAACGTGATTCTTCCTGAGCTGGTCACGCGAGGTCACCACTAGAATTCACGAATGAAAATTCTGTCAAAAGGATTGATTCTTGTTGTCGTTCCACTGATATTTGGCATCTGTTTTATTTTATGGCTGTTCAACGGTCTTTCAGAAGTAAACACTCTGGTTCAACGCGGATTGATACTGAAAGACTCAATCATCACCTACATCACCGCAGATCGTCATAACCTCGTCGCCAGGCGCTGCTACCTGGTTTTTAAATACTCAAACGACCCATACTACAAAGAAAACTGGCAGTCCAACAAAAAGGATTCGCAGGCTGCAGTCGATCATATTCATGCACTTTTGAAAGCGGATCCATCGCTGCCTTTGCCACCACTGCATGGAACAGGCGAGCAAACCACGCTCTTCGGGGCGCTGGACAAAGAGCTGACAGAGATTTGTCAATTGGGTCTGGGACAAAAACAGGACCTCAGCGAGACATCGGAGACGCTGCTACCGCTGCAATATGCAAGCGACGTTCAAACCAAAAGAGCAGTGACGGCGATGGACGCGCAGATCGCGACTCTCAATACTGGCGTGATCAGCGAGCTGCTTATATCCATCGCGTTGATGCTCTTCTTCTGCTTGAGCGTAACGCTCCGCTTGAGCAAAATGGTCGACAACACCCTCAGCCTCGCCAATGGATCGGACCTGAAACCGCCGGTGAAGGGGAAAGACGAGATCGCCGAGCTGGACCAATTTATTTTCAAGTCGGCACTGGAAATAAAAGAGCTTGAAGAATTCAAGAAAGGAATGATCGGCGTAGTGAAAGACGAGCTCAGTAACCCGCTCAATTCAATCGGGCAGTTTCTCAATTCACTCAGTCAGGGCGCGTTCGGAGAGCTTGCAGGCAAAGCCAAAGACAGAGTTGACGGCGCAGCGTTGAGTATCAAACGACTGGCGGGACTCCTGACCGATCTGCTCATGCTTGATAGATCTCAATTGAAAATATCCCCCCGACAAACAGACGTGCAACGAGTTTTAAATTCAGCTGTAAATTCTGTGCAGGAGCTGGCTAACCAATCAGGCATCGAGATTGTCGTAAAGAATGAGACTGGAACAATCGTTGCTGACGACGACCGATTGGTGCAAGTAGTCGTCAATTTCCTTTCAAATGCCATCAAATTTTCGCCAGCAAAAGCAAAAGTAATAGTCCAAACAGTGCAGCGCGGCGATTGGTTCGAGTGCAGAGTAAGCGATCAGGGGCGCGGCATTCCAGAAGAATTTCGGAAGACGATCTTTGAACCGTTTACACAAGTGGATGCCAAAGATGCAACTACCAAGAAGGGTACAGGTTTGGGTCTTACGATTTCACGCTCCATCATCGAGCAGCATGGTGGCGTTATTGGCGTCGACTCCGAGGTCGGCAAGGGAACAACATTCTGGTTCAAAATTCCCGCATCAGGGCTCGAACAATCCACACAGAACTATCTGTCGCAAGATCAGCGAAAGGCGGAAGTGGGCGCCCCTGCTGCTGCTGCAACCACAAAACGGAATGAGAAAAAGAAAAAAGGAAAGTTCAGCGTTCTCATGCAGGGCATCGTAATCATCTCGGTGCCGCTGATCTTTCAATTGTGCTTCATCGCGTCACTGGTCGATCTGTTCAAACATGCAGGAGAACAGGTTCAACGAGAAGAAGCATCAAAAAACGCCCTCGTAGCACTCAATCACATGTCAGACGAATACACCGATTCGGCGCGATGCGGCGTCATGTACGCGTATACGAAGAGTCCCTCTTTCTGGAAGCTGTTCGAGATGAGTAAAGGCAAAGCACTGGAGCAACTGGAAAAAGCAAGAACGTTTTTAAGTGACGCCAACGCTCAGTCTGCCGAGGATCTGAAACAGATTCGCTCCTCTCTGGATGGCTTTTCAACGATGCTCAAAGAAGAGGCAGACCGCTTGCACGAGTCGAATGCTACAAGTGAGCTGCGACCATATTTTACAGAAGGGAAAATGCCTACTGCTGCGCAAATTCACGCTCTTGCCTCAGACAAGACCAAGCAACATGCGGTCGTGACCCAGATTGTCTCACTGCTTGAAGATAAGACTCACATCGCGAGACTCTATACACCACTGGTTGAAGTCTACAAAGCACAAGAGCGAGTTATGGCACGAGAGCAGGTAACCGGTGAAGAGCTGGCGAATCAGCGTGCCGACATGGTCAAGCGCCTTCAAAACGCATTCCTGGCAGGACTCATCGTCAACGTCATAATTTCGATTTTTCTCGTAGTATTCCTGATGAAAAATCTTACCGACCGCCTCAAGCATGTTATGAACAACACTGCACGTATCGTGAAACGAGAACCACTGGCGGCGCCGGAAAGAGGCATCGATGACGAAATCGCTTACCTGGACCGAGTCTTGTTTTCTACGGGCACGCACATTATCGAACTCGACAACTTTAAGCGCGACCTGATCGGCATCGTCAGCCATGAACTGCGAACGCCCCTTTCGTCTATTTCAGCGACGTTAGAAGCTCTGAGCCTGGGAGTCTTCGGCGAACTGTCTGACTCAGCTCAATCGCGCCTGAAGCTCGCGGATGAAGAAGCGCGTCAATTGGTAGCGCTCATTAACGACCTGCTCGATCTTGAAAAGATGGATGCCGGCAAATTCATCATGGACAAATCCGAGTGCAACATTCTAGATGCAGTGGAGGCGGCAGTGGAAGCTGTTGCAGCGCCTGCGGAATCTAAAAACGTGCAACTCGTCATTGACGAATTTGATGACAGCCTGAAAATTCACGCGGATAAAAGTCGCTTACGCCAGGCTCTGACAAACTTACTGACAAATGCAATCAAGCTATCACCAGGGAATGAGACTGTTCGTCTAACAGTCTCTAAAACGGCTGAAAACGCAATCGAATTTCGATTCGTCGACCACGGAACAGCCATTTCAGACGAACTGCAGAAGCGAATCTTCGATCGATTTATTCAAGTGGATAGCTCAGACGACGGCAGATTCCGTACTTCAGGGCTCTCACTGGCGATTACAAAAGCAATTGCAGAACAACATGGCGGATGCGTCGGTGTAGAGGCGCAGCAAGGAGCCGGAAATACCTTCTGGATAAAAGTTCCAGTCGGCATGCTCTAAAAGTCGCTTCACAAATCCGGCACGCTCCACAAATCCGGCACGCTCCCACATACCCAAATTAGTCACAACGCTGTACGGATTTATTCTAGCTTCGCGGCGCATGCTGCTTCCAAGCATGGAAAACGGCACAGAGGTGATTTATGGCAAACGTTGATTACGACGGGCTGAATCCAGAAGAACTGTTGCTCATCGATGCTGCGCTGCAATCGACGCCGGACAACTGGGCTAACATTGCGTTGCAGATTCAAGATGATTTAAAAGAAGGCAAGATAGGCAAATTCGAAAGCTCAAGCGCTCAGGAAGTAGCAAAACTCGATCGAATCATTTCACAGAATATCGACCCTGGTTCGCCCGATCGCTTGTTCCCTCAGTTTCAAGTCGACAGCAAAGGAACCATCACTTTCACACCGCAGGAACATCATCTGCAAAGAAAAGTACTCAATCATCATGATCATCCACTCAACAGCAGTCCGCGATGATCACAGCTAAGACCGATACAGACATCTAAGACCGATACAGGCATTTAAGACCTGACAGATATCACTTTTACTCTCACGACAATTTCTTACTATGTCAAAAACAGAAGCTACGCCGGAATCATCAAAACCTTCAGACCAGACGCACAAGAACGACAGCAAAACTCATGCTGATCCTCAAAGACTGTTCGCAGAAGGCTACGGAAGCGCGCCAGGATCAAAAGGTTCGGACACAAATCAATTTCTGCCAAGTTTGGCCATACACGGAGAGGAACCTGGGCAGAGAGATTATGGTGCTCCCAAAGTTCCTGAAACTCCAAAAGACGGCGGACCAGAAGCATCTGCCACAGCTCTGACCATCACGCGCGATGCGGATGGAAAACCTACCGCGTATCACAGCAACGGCTTTTCATTCGAATACCATAAAGACAACGACACCTGGTACTACCATCAGGACTCGGGCGGCGACTACGTCAAAATTGATATCCCGACAGTAAATGACAACGGCACGGTATCAACACATGAGAGCGGCGGCTTCAATGCAGGCAGGACGCATGAGCTTTCAGGCAGCGGACAAACGACCGAAGATTGGCTGGATTTGAAGAAGAATGATCCTTTGATTGCGGGTATCTGGCACGGTCTACCTGGCAAACTGGCCGGCGACATAATCAGAAGCGATGTGCAAATCGGAAAAGATTTACTACACGGAAATTTTCTAGATGCGGCGACGGGTCTTGTAAAACGTGACGTGAATGAATTCAACGATTTACTTACTGCCGCCAAAGGCAAAAATCCAGTCAGTGCCTGGGACTGGGGGCAGCGACTGGAAGCGGATCTAGCCACCAGTGGTGAAGGCTCGGAGCAGTTCAAAAAAGACCTCGACTGGCTCAACGAACTCTGGGACGGCACTAGTTACGGTGGCACGACGCGCGGCGACCTTTCGCGCTACTACGACGACAATGCCTGGATCGGAATTGCCATGGTCGATGCTTACAAACAGAATCCAAACAATCCAGAGTATTTAGACCGTGCGAAGAAACTGTTCGATTACGTTTCGTCCGCAGCTGAAGGAACTGAAAATCTGCCGCACCCAGGTGGATTATTCTGGCAGCAGGGTGAGGATGTTCGCACAGCTGTGAGCACCGCTGGAGGGACACAGCTGGCGCTAGAGCTATACCAGCAGACACACGACGAAAAGTATCTCGACTTTGCAAAGAAACAGTACAACTGGATGAATGATACGCTCAAAAACAAAGACGGACTATTTCTTGACGGCATTAATGCCAACGGAAGTAATGACAATCACGAAACGCTCTTCAGCTACAATCAAGGATTGATGCTGGGTAACGCGACAATGCTCTACCAGATCACTGGTGACAAAAACTATCTCGACCAGGCCAATCAGATCGCAAAGGGAACCATAGACTGGCGTTTCAACGAGCAGGAGCCGTTCTTCAATGCAGTCTATTTCAAGAATCTGATGCTTCTCGATTCTGTCCAACCTAACAACGAATATCGTCAGGCATTGAGCAAGTACGCTGGCGAATTACAAAATACGCTCAAGGGCGGAAATATCGACAAATGGCATGATCACGAGCTGACCCAGGCAGCAGCAAGGCAAATTTTCGCACTATCCGAACAGAATCCGCCCACTTAAAATTCAATCTAATTCTGAGGGGCTTTTCAGCACTTTGTAAAGTGAGGCGCGCGAGATCCCCAGGTGTTCAGCAGCAGTAGAGGCAGCCCCGCGCAGTTGCAAAAGACCTTCTGCCGACAGGAGCAGAATCACCTCACGGCGCTGCTGTGTCGATAGAGCACGTGGCTGTGTGTTACGCTGAGCGGCGTATGTTCCGATTGCATTACGCACCTCGTCTAGCGAGCGTGAACGCAGAGTTTCCCGCACTGGCGCGCTGTTTGAATATGACGAGGTAAGCTGTTCAATCACCATCTTCATGGACGAGAAAAGAGAGATGTCCAGATTCAAACAGATTGCGGCAACGAACGTACCCTGACTGTTTCTTATACCGATTGATGTGCTTTTGACTGGGCGCCCATCTGGAAAGGTGTTGGCATAGTTCTGAACCACATCAGGAAAAGACGCATCGTTGATGCGCGCCAATCCCATCTCGGTTGCAGGTTCACCAACTCGACGTCCAGACAGTGGACATTCGATAGCCAGTATCGCGTGTTCTGGATTCGTGAGGTCATGAAGCACAACTTCGCAACAAGGGGCAAACATCCGTCCCAATGCTTCCACAATCTTGCGCGACTCCTTTAATAGGAGCGCGTTCTCCGTCTGAACTGGAGATTCGGATTGTTTTGCGCTGGTTGTTTTGCGCTTTGAATTACCTTGTGTATTTGACATCTACCGCCTCACTTCCTCTTGGTTGACATTTTGTAATTTATTAGACACAATGTCACCCGGTTGACTATTTGCACACTATTATACAAAACGTCACCCACCAGGAGGAGGAACGCATCTATGAATGGACAGCTTATTGCCACGTCGCTAGCGGTTACCTATGCTGATATAGAGGAAGCAGCCCAAACACTGCACGGTATTGCTCACCGCACTCCGGTCATTACCTCGCGGCAAGCTAATGAACAGGCAAACGCCAGGATTTTTTTCAAGTGCGAAAATTTCCAACGCGTCGGCGCCTTCAAATTTCGCGGTGCTTATAACGCCATATCTCACTTAGACGACCGTCAAAAACAGCGAGGAGTGGTTGCTTTTTCATCAGGCAATCATGCTCAGGCGATTGCGCTGGCGGCACGCCTTCTTAACGTGCAAGCGACCATCGTCATGCCAACTGATGCTCCTTCTATCAAACTTGCGGCAACGAAAGGTTACTCTGCTGAAGTAATTCCCTACGACAGAGAGCAGGAAGAGCCAGAGTCCGTCGCGGCCCGAATTGCCAGCGAGCGCGGATTGACGCTGATTCCGCCTCACGATCACCGCCACGTCATTGCCGGACAAGGAACAGCTGCGCAGGAACTGATAGAGGAGGTTGGAGAACTCGACTATCTCTTCGTCCCCGTCGGCGGCGGGGGCCTGATCTCCGGCTCAGCCATTGCTGCCCATCACCTTTCTCCGAAGTGCCAGGTCATAGGGGTCGAGCCAGAAGCGGGCAACGATGCACAACAATCCTTCCGCACTGGACGGATTGTAACCATTCCAGTGCCTGACACAATTGCCGACGGTGCACGAACACAGCACGTTGGCCAGATGGTGTTACCGATCCTGCGCGCCCATGTAAAAGACATCATTACGGTAAGCGATCTTCAGTTGTGCCAGCAAATGCGATTCTTTGCTGAACGCATGAAATTGGTCGTGGAGGCAACTGGTTGCTTGGCTGCAGCTGCCGTATTCAATCGTGCTATCAATTTTGACGGAGCTCGCGTTGGTGTCATACTGAGCGGCGGTAACGTAGATGCCAGTTCATTCGCTCGCTACATCAATACGGCTCTTTCGGAGAACGCTGAATGATGCAATTTATTGAAACCAGTGCTGCACCATTGCCCGCGGGACATTATTCACAAGCTGTTGTTGTGAACGGATTAGTGTTTGTGTCTGGAGTGTTACCCCTTGCACCGAACACAGGGTGTCTCATTCCGCAGGGCATCGCCGCCCAGGCAACGCAACTATTTGAGAATCTAAGCGCTGTTCTCCGTGCAGCCGGCAGCGATCTGCAGCAGTTGGTCAGCATACAATTGTTTATTCCAGATATAGGGTCGTGGGAATCCGTAAACGGCATCTACCAGAAGATTCTTGGAGCTCATAAACCGGCGCGATCGATCATCCCTTGTGGACCTCTACACTATGGAGTTCTGATAGAGGCAAATGCAGTTGCCATTGTTCCTGCGATTGAAGCGAGCGGCTAACATTCCTCATTCGTCGTCCATTTCACATCTTGCAATTAGAGAAGAGGAATGGCCATCCCTGACCAAACCTCTCTCTTCCTGCTTAACTTGTTGACCATATTGATTCCGCTGAAACTTACTTCTTCAGCAGAAACCGACTTGATATTTCGCTAGACAAAAACTTTCCAACATCGCTACTGATACGGTGCAAATGCCGACACAAGTGAACCAACAGGAAAACCAGCCACCTGAGCCGTCTCCGCAGCGGTCGTATTTAACCGATAGCCGACACCGTGCACGTTCTCAATCAGATTCCGGTAGCCCACAGCTTCCAACTTTTGACGCAGACGTTTTACGTAAGCACGCACGGTATCACATGAGGTGTCCATAGAATCTTTCCAAACGTTGTTCAGGAGTACTGTTGGAGACAACACGTTATTCGGATGCAGAGCGATATATTCGAGCAAGGCAAACTCAGTTGCGGTCAAACTCAACATATGTCCAGAAATAGAGGCGGTATGCATAGTCGGATCGATAGTGAGCGGACCTTCCACAATGCGACTATATGAAGTCATGCTGCGACGCCTCAGAGCGTTGACTCTGACAGCCAGTTCTCGCAGAGCCAATGGTTTGCTCAAGCAATCATCCGCACCAGCGGCGAAAGCCGCAACTTTATCCTCGATATCGTCGCTGCCCATTAGCACGAGCAGCGGGCTTCTGCCTCCACGGGATCGAAACCACTTGATCATTTCGAGACCGGTTGGTGCTGCAAGATGCCAATCAAGCACGACGACGTCAAAGAGATGTTTGGCCAGCAATTTCTGGCATGCCGCACCAGTAGAGGCTGTTTCCACAGTCAGATGCTGGCTCTCAAGCCAACTACATATCTGGATCAACAAGCTCTCGTCTTGATCGACAACTAGAACTTTAGGCATTGATTATGATTCCTCGGGTAACCGAACAACCTGATGTTATTTCGCGAGCGAGGAATAAAGCCGTAATAGGTTGTGTAATGTTTGGGTATTGAGATCCGGCTGTTTACTCAAGAAATTCACAACAAAATCCAGATTTGTTAACGGTGACAAAGTTATAAACAATGCAGTTGAAAACAAGGAATCAGCGAGGCACAAACGAGGAGCAATCGCCTTTTCAACAATTCACTTCAATAGACAATTTTGCAAAGGGGTCGTCCGGTCATTCAGTGAGTGAGCGGGCGATTGCATCTTTAATTGCGTATACGGCAGTTCTGCAAAAACCGAACGCAAAAACACGAGAGCAGCGGTCATAACTCGCTGCTCTCGTATTGCTTCTACCAAAACTAACGCCTAGCGGATGAGGCGAGCACCATTTTTCACAACTCCGAAGACGGACTCTTTCGCAGTATAAGAAACTACAGCCGAATGATTGCAGAGCGGCTTACTTGAGAATTCACTGTTCTGATAACTCATGACACCGGAATTCATTTTGCCGTCTCCGTTTATCTTTCCGCAATTTACATGCGCAGAGGGGAAGCAAAACGGAATCTTTCGTGTACATTTTGGGTAGGATTAGTTGGATGATATTTCAGGACGCAATTAGGAGTTCCACATGCCAAGGGTACTGGTAGCCGACGATGATGATCAGTTGCGCGGAGTAGTTACCGATTGGCTCGAAAGCCAAAATTTCGAAGTGGAAGCGGTCAACAACGGTTCGGCGTGCAAAGAAGTATTGGAAGGCAAGACCTTTGATGTCATGGTTCTCGATTGGCAAATGCCGGGTATGTCCGGCGTTGAGGTCTGCCGTTGGTATCGCGAGAAGGGAGGCACCACGCCAGTGCTGATGCTGACAGCAAAGGACGAAATCAAAGACAAAGAAGCCGGCTTTGGTGCGGGAGTCGATGACTATCTGACAAAACCATTCATACTGCGAGAACTTTCGGCACGTCTGTCAGCCCTGCTGCGAAGAGGACAAGTAGCGCCTTCTCTCGTGGTCGAATTCGGACCTCTGAAAGTCGATCCAGACAAACATCTTGTCACCGTCAATGGTGCACCGATAAAAGTGTCGCCGACAGAATTCTCTATTCTCGATTTTCTGATACGACACCCAGGGCAGGTCTTCAACACCACAGCTTTACTGGATAGAGTCTGGAAAAGCACGGCTGACGTTTCACCTGATACGGTGCGTGTCTATATTCGCCGATTGAGAGACAAATTCAAAGAAGTCGGCTATCCCGAACTGCTTCAGAATATTCATGGCGTCGGTTATAAGTTGCAGATACCAGAGTGAACGGATCTTTTACTCAGGCGCCAGCCGGTAAGCAAATCTCTATTGTTCGACCTCGATTAGAAGTAGTGAGCTGCAAGTCTCCACCGTGTTGCTGAGCAGTCTGTCGCGCCAGGTTGATCGCCATTTGTTCTCGCGCCAGCTCCCGATGTTTGTTCGAGTAACCACTTTTGGAAATTCCATAAGGCGCGCCAACTGCAAGGACTATTTGATCTCTTACGGTTTTGCACTCAACCGACACTGAAGATTTCGCAGGCAACCGCTCAACTATGCTGCGAATCAGCGCCGTCAAAGCCTGACTGAGACGACTGCTGTCGCCCAACAGCTCTTGCTTGCAGTTCTGTATCTCAAGAATGACACCTCGATTGTCGGCAGGCTGCAAATTATCGTTCTTGATCTGCTCGAACACGGTTTCGACATTGATCTTCTGCTTGGTCACCAGTATTTTGCCTGATTCCATTTTTTCAAGATCGAGCAAATTTGTAATCAAAACAATCAGCTCACTTGTCTCGAGGCGAGCACTGGCAAGAAGCTTGTGCCCCTCGTCAGTCAACTCACCAAATACGCCCGCTTCCATAACCTCAATCAACGCGATGATCGATGTTAGCGGCGTCCGCAGCTCATGACTGGTTATACCGATCATTTCGGCACGTAGAGCTTCTAATTCAATCAACTTCTTTCCAGCTACGTACAGTTGCTGCTCAACAAACGCCAGCTCATCATCTCCTGGCTCCGGCTCAGGAAGCTCGCGACGTTCCGAAAAATGCAACGCCCTGTCGGACAATCTGGTTGCGCGGCTGGTAAGACTTTTCGCAATTAATAAACCTAGAGCAGCGGCTACGAGCGAAGCAACGATAGCAGACACAAACAACAGCGTTGAAAACGCATGCCGTATTTCCTCCGAAGCAAGAGCGTTGCTGGCAATCAAATCCTTCTGATACAAAAGCATATCGTGCATCGGGCGGCGTACATCAATCAAGAGACTTTCCTTCTTATCAGTGCCTCGTTCACCGATAAAAGTTGTCAGATCCGCATCCTGCGGCGCATCGATCAGATGTTCGTGAAAAGCAAGATGAGCGCTAATCATATCCAGCAGTTTTTGGGTCAAACCATCAGTGATCGGTTCACCAGCCGTTAGCTTTTCTAATTCAGCCATGTTCTTGCGCAGGCTTTCGTCTTCGGCCCTGGCTGCGTCAAGGTCGGCTTGACGCCTGTCGGCGTTATACAGTAAGGCATACATTCCGCCTTTGGCAACACTAGCCATGAGCATGTCGCACAACGCAGTGACGCGCGGAATTTTTTGCATCTCTGCTATCTTCTCAGAGTTTTGATGCAAGAAATTGAACAAAGCAAATACTGTAACGAGTTGCACAATCATCGGCAACGCCACCACCAGCAATGCCTTCTTCCAAATTGTAGGTCTCCACCCCCGTTCCTCAACGCTCAGCTTCTTATCGACGCGCTGCGCGTGTTTTTCAGGTGCCTTTTTCGGCAGCGAAAACCAAAATGTAGACCCCTCACCAATTTTGGAGGAGAAACCAATCTCACCTCCTTGAGATTCAATTATTTCCTTGCTTATCTGCAAACCAAGCCCGGAGCTAGCCGGTCGCTCAGCGCCCGGGTTCTCGGCCTGCTCGAAGCGTCCGAAAATTCTGGCATGAAACTTTTCCGGAATCCCTGGCCCCTGGTCGCGAACAGATACACGAGCCTGGCTTTCGGAGGAACTGATATCAACTTCGATTGTGGAATTGACTGGAGAATATTTGATTGCATTAGAAAGCAAATTGATTAAAACTTGAGTCGTTTTGTCGGCATCGGCGAAGACAGTGACATCATCAGCGCGACGGGTGGATATGGATATCGACTTTAACCGCGTTAGAGGTTCGACAATCTTCAAACATTTATTGACAGTTTCGTTCAAGTCGAGCATATGAACGTCCAGGCGCCGCCCGGCTGCGTCCAGGTTCACCAATTCGAAAACAAGCGAGCCAAGACGCTTAACTTCAGCGAGCGAATCGCTCAGCCGCCTTGAGCCCTTTTCGCTCAAACTTGCGAAACCTACTTGAGGCAAAGCCTGCAGCGCGGCTTCTACTTCGGCTAGAGGTTTGTTCAACTCCTCTGCGATGATGGCAGTCGTTTGCGCCTGAAATTCTTCTGCATCTCTGATTTTATTCGCCGTCGACACCACCGCCGCATTCAACTTGCTGATTTCATCCCCGCCCTTCATAGAGACAAGTTCGCTCTTGCCATCAGCGAGAGCATTGATGTTTGCAAGAACAGTCTTCAGACGGCGCGAAACAGAGAAACTAAACATCAACCCACTTACCAGGCTGGCAAGCAACATGGCGAAAAGTCCGAAGTAGAGCATGGAATAGATAAATTGCATACGCGACTGTACGGCTTCATCTTCCTGCTGCTTTTTCTGCTTATCTTCAACAAAATATTGTTCGATAAACGGCACCTTGGTCATTTTGATGTTATGTTCAATCATCATGCGACCGCCGGCCACACCCTGGCCCATCAGCTCGCCGACAGTTTGTCTCCGACCCGTATGCCCAAACTGGCTGATCACAATGCGGTCTCGTTGCGAACTCATATTCCAGAGTTTCTGCAAGCCCTGAGCGCGCTCCTGTTTGTCAATCCAGAGCTTCGAAAGATCGTTGCAGATAACACGCGTGTCGGCACAAGCTTCTTCGAACTTGCGTGCGCAACTTTCCTCAACGGTTGCCAGATACATCGTCATAAGAAGCAGCAGCTGGCGTTCATTAATGAACAATCGGTCACGAGCCATGACAGTCTCGATATCATGTTCTGCGAGAATCTGCTCGTCGGCGAGTTTCTTCAAGTTGTCCGACAAAAATAGGAGAAACGTCACTTGAATAGCAAGCGGAATCGCCACAACCAGCAATATTTTCTGCGTCAGAGATAACTTCATGCGTAAATCATATAAGCCTGGCAGCTTTGCTGCATAGACTACCTCAGACAAGTCGAATCGCTTCCCTGCATACTTACCCAAAAACTTCACACCAAATTCCGGAGTAATTATTTGCCTTACTCGAATATGAATGTGTTCCCAGGCCGAGGTCGGTGCCGATGTGTGCACATGAGAATTTCGATGTTGGCACTTCTAGTTCTGCCATCAATTCATTTGCGCTGTTGACCAGAACGCCGATTCACAAACACATTCCGGCTCCTGGTGGGCAAACAACCTTGCCGGATGGCTCCAGAGTAGTAGCAAATGAAAAGGGTGAACTTATCTATGTAAGTTACTCAGAAGGCAGTACCATGATGCGCTTCCAAGATTATGTCGTTTGCTCAAACGTTCTTTCGGACCACTGGTTCAGAAACCGGAAAATGGAGTGGATGCGCCTGGATTGAACTTTTCGTTCAATGCTCAGACGCATTCATTCCTCAGCGTAAACTTTTTTCGAATCAAGAAAGAAGAGAATAGCGACGCGAATTCAAGTCGGTTTGATTGCCTGCCAAATCAAATCAAAATCACGCCGCCTGTCTCATCCTGCTACTTTTTGGTCCCCGCTTGAGAGTCAGGCGGTATCGACATTTCCTGTCCGGAAGCATCTGTATAACTGAACGAACCATCTGGTTGAACAACTGGATTATTGAATGGTGCCGGCGAGCCGTCTGCTGCGACCCATGCACCGTCCTTCATCGAATATGTCTGACCACCGTCCTGAATTCCAGACAACTGAATCGACGTAAGATTGTGCTGCTCGTCGTAGGTGAAGCTCAAGCTGGAATCATTAGCATATTTGACGCTGGCTACATAACCGTCCTTAACTTCTACGTTCGAGGCGAGATTGTCTCCGGCTGCAGGGTTAGGCTGTGCTTTGGCATCAGTTGAGGAGGTCTGCGAACTATCCGTTGAAGCACTGGTCGAGGAAGTCGAAGCATCGGTCGAAGTAGCCGCAGCCGTCGACGCATCAGTTGTGGTCAACAAGTCCTTTGGAATTATGTAATCGCCGGGTTGATAGTTGCCGACATTGTCACCAGTGGCGTCAGCAGCAAGACCATTCTTGCCCTGATTGGCTTTTACGATCTCGTCCAACACTTGCTGGGTATCTTTACCGCTCGCCTTAGCGATTTGATCGGCATAGTTCCACAACCACTTACCGTCGCCGCCTTCCAGGTTGAATGTAGTGTTACCTTGATCGTCGGTCTTGGTTTCGAAAGGCAATTTCACATCAGCAGGCTGATTGTTTCCGTCAGTGGAGTTACTTCCATCGCTGGAGCTGGTAGCAGAAGCGGACGAATCTGCACCGACTACAGGACCATCAGCGGTATCTTTGTGATTAACATTGTCTGGAGTGGAAACGACCTTCGATCCGTCGGGCATAGTCAGCGTAACGTTGCCGGAGGAATCGATAGAAGCGTCGCTGAACGGTGCGGCAGTCGTTGTGGGCTTACCATCCGCACCAACTGTCACCCATTTACCGGAGCCATCCTTAGCGAAAGCCATAGGATTACCCTTCTCGTCGACGGCGGTCAGACCTGTCAACTTGCTGGCGTCGTTCGCATCATAGGTGAATTTAGAAACAGAGCCGTCTGGCGCTTTAATCTGCGTCACCTGACTGTCGCTATTGACGGTGATTTCACTGGTCTGAACCTGGCCGGGAATTGGATTTCCTTCTTTGTCTAATTTAGGGAATCCTTGCTGGTAAGTAAAATCGGCGCTTGGCGGAACGAAATTGCCGTGATCATCTGCCTCGACCCATTTTCCATCCTTGTTTTGGAACGCATAACGTCCATCACTGGTAACGACCGGATTTCTGTTGCCTGTGCTGTCATCAATGGTGCCGTCAGCCTTGACCGCTCCCCAAACACCTTTGTCGTTGGCTTTGTAGACAACAGGATCGCCACCGCCAGGAGGTGTTTCGGTGATGCGATTGATATTTCCATTGGCGTCGTATTCGAACTGATCGACGCGTCCGTTATCGTAGCTGACACTTAGAGGCTTGCCATCAGCACCTTTGACCACGGTTGGTGCAGGAACGGGATCGCCGTCGCGAGCTTCGCGATAGGCTTTGGCCAGATCCGCATATGAGGATTTGCCGTCTTTGATATTTCCTTCCAGGTCAGGAATTCCGAAGTCGGCCGACAACTCACCGACGCTGAATCCGTCGCTGATTTTGTCGTTGCCGTCGCTCTTCTTGAGCTGCCCGTCATACTTACCGTCACGAATATCGCGCACCACCTGGTAATTCTTATCGTTCTTATCGTGCGAATTCAGCCAGGCATCCAGGTCATCTTGCGAAACCTTTCCGTCTGCTTTGCCGCCGTCTTTGGCAGTGTCTAGTTGTTGGATAAGAGGCGTGTCTCCGTCGAACAACTGGCTAATTTTGCTGGTTGTTTTATCGCCATCTTTTGCGACCAGGCCGCGATTAGTAATAGCGCGAGTTTCTTGATCGAAGTATGCCTGCGTGCTCTTCGGTCCAAGATATGCGTCATGTCCCGGGTTGCCGCCTGTGGCAGCAGTAGCTGCGTCAAAGGTGCCGCCGTTGATATGCACTCCGGCGACATCGCCGCCATTCTCCAGCTGCGCGCCGTAAGCTTGAACCAATGTGCCGTCGAAGTTGCCTTTCATCAAGCCGACTGTGGTGCCAATTGCGTCGTGACTGATACCGTTATCGGGCAGATTATTGCCGCCTCCATCACCTTGTTTGGAGCTGAGTTTGTGCAAAATGTCTTTATTTGCACTGGCCCACTCCAGCGAGAGGTCGGGCAAGGTGCCGTTAGCAACAAGGTCCTTAACGAGGGCATTCTGGTAATTCTGAAAGTCAGCCTGCGTATAACCGTTTTTGCCAATCTGGTTATAGTGATCCTGAACTTCGGAGTTCAAAGCCTTGTAAGCGTCTCCAGCGCCTTTGCCGCCCTGGTCTGCCGCCTTCACCTTGTCAGCGGTGGCTTGCGCGTCCTTCGTAGTATTGATGTCCACCATGATTGGCGTCCTCCAGAATCTAGTAATTTTGGGCATAAGTCCGCGCGGTGCTCACAGAGTGCCACACGACTTAAGGGGATATAGAGGGGCAGTTCGGGCTTTGGGCAAGGGCAGTTCGGACTGTTGGTAAATCTTGTCGAGAACTTGCGTTCTTGCAAGGTTTGTATCGGCTGCAATCTGCTGATGATTAATATATAGCGGAAGGATGTGGCCGAAATGTGGCCGTCAAGAGCAAATCTGCAAGGAATGTAATCTTCTTGTGCTCCAAAATCTTTCCTGACTGTGGTTGGATGAGTTGTTGCTTGCTCAAAGCGACAACTAACCTCAGCAGCAGCAGCTTATCGGTCACCTCAAAACAACACGCTTGAAAGGTATCCTTATGCCAACTTCAACTCAGACGGCTCCAGAATGTACTCCAGCTATGCGCGTGTCACAACTGGCACATGGCTTCATCGTTTCTTCGGCGCTGAGCGCCGCGATACGTCTCAATCTCGCAGAAACAATCGGCGATGAAAGCATATCCATAGATGCATTAGCCTCAAAAACCGGCACCGATCCAGATGCGTTAAACCGCCTCCTGCGACTGCTTGCCAGCCTGGAGATATTTGTTCAAACGGGCGACAAAACCTACGCGAATAATGAAGCCAGCAACAGCCTTCGCGGCGACAGAGCCGAATCGCAACGTGGATTCGTTGAGTTCATAACCGATCCCTTCCACTTTACCTACTACGCAGACATCGTCCCGACAATAAGAACTGGGCGCCCGGCACCCGAAATAGCGACAGGAAAGAATATATTTGAATTGCTGGCAGGCGACCCTGTAGAACAGACGCGCTTCGACAACGCCATGACCGACCTCTCAAAAGCAGGGGTGCATGCTGTTCTTGAGGCATATGATTTCATCAATATCAACCACCTTGTCGATGTCGCCGGTGGACACGGCAAACTGTTAACGGCAATCCTGACGCAGTATCCTCAGCTTAAGGGAACGCTGTTCGACCAACCTCATGTAGCGGCCGGAGCAGCAGTACATATAAAAGATGTGGGATTAGAGAGCCGCTGTGGCACCGCGGGTGGTGACTTCTTCAAAGAAGTGCCGCAAGCCGACGCATACATCATGAAACACATTATTCACGACTGGGATGATGAAAGAGCCTCCCTGATCCTCAAGAACTGTCGCGCCGGTCTGGCAAGAAAGGGCGGCGGTAAGTTGCTGCTCGTCGAGATGATACTGCCAGAAACTGCACAACCGCACCCCAGCGTGTTTCTGGATGTCGAAATGCTAGTCTTGCCGGGCGGACGCGAACGCACCGAGCAGGAATATCGAGATCTTCTGGAGCGCACTGGTTTTCGTTTAACCAGGGTGATTCCGACTAAGTCGCCCTGGTGTATATTGGAAGCGGTTCCGGTTGAGCATGCAGCTCCGATTTAGCGTGCAGCTCCGGTTTGGCGTGTAGTTACGCCTGGCGTTTAGCCGCCTAGCATGATATTCAGCGCCTATTGCTCAAAGTAGCGCTGCTTTTCCACTTCCTCGGTGGCGATGTTCAGCAACTTGCAACCAGGTTTCGCACGACGGAAGCGCTTGATACCAGATGCGGTGACATTCCAACAATCCTGAACGCTCATCTCTCGAAGATTCTTCAGGGCAGCCAGTCGCCGCAGCTGATCATCACTGATGGCACTGCGATTAAGAGAGATGCGAGTCAGCTTCTTATGCCGCAGCAATGCATCTATCAATTCGTCGGTTATTGCTGCAGCGTTAGCGCTAATATTTGTCAGCTCAGGATTGTCTAGCTCGCTCAGGTCCACGCGACTGCCGTCGAGCAACAGAGTGCGCAACTTCGTAAATTTGGAAAGATAGCCGCAGGGCTTAGATATATCGGTCATTTTTAAGTCCAGCCCCTCAAGCTGTTTCAGTGGAGCAAGACGCCTGACTCCCTCATCCGTAATGCCTGTGTCCTGCAAACATAGAAAACTCAAATTCGGGAAATACTCAGCGATTCGCGAGCAGCCAGTGTCCTTAATCGCGGTTCCTTTCAAATTCAAACCGATTAACGGCAGATGCCTGCCATACGCCAAACCTCGTTCCGTCACGTTTTCACAACCGCCGAGATTCAAATTCACAATAGAATTTGCTCCATGCAAGGCAACCAGGTCATCATCTGTGATAGAACGATCTTGCACAATCAGCTCTCGGCGCTGTCGATCCTGTCTGATCTGGTGCTGAATGCTGGTACCAAAAGCTTTCGCAACATCTATGCCGCCTAGCAGTTGTTCAGACATCACGTCATTCGTGTGCGACAATTCCACAGATGGCGGGGTTTGAGAAGTCACAAAGAAGCAAATCGCCGCTGCTCCCGAAAGAAACACGAACAGGGCAGAGAAGCCTACAGCCAGCCCGGTCCAAAACGGAAGTGTCGACGATATATTTGCTACAGTCGGATTTGGTTGAGTGATCCGCAGCCCAGTATCGGCTTTACTAACTAAATTGCTGAAAGTATCGACGACACTTTCGGCTTCGGACCGGGAAGCGACCAGATTTTCATAAACTTCGTTCATCGACTCGTAACGCTCGTCCGGAAATTTGGCGAGCATCTTATCGAGCACGGACTGAATTTGAGGCGAAAAAACACGACCATCGAAAGTGCACTCTTCCAAAGAAGGAGCATCGGACTGCACATGCTGCATGAGAATACTGAGCTGGCCACTACCCACAAATGGTGGATTGCCTGTAAGACACTCGAACAAGACACAACCGAGTGAATACTGATCGCTGCGGCGGTCGACGGCTTTGCCGAGTGCTTGCTCCGGGCTCATGTAGGCAGGTGTACCAAACAAGTCACCGGTAGTTGTTGCTCCAGGCGTGTTATCGTCGACCATTTTGGCAATACCGAAATCAAGTATCTTCGCCTGCACACTCGCAGAATCGAAGTGCTCAATGATGATATTGCTAGGCTTCAGGTCACGATGAATAATTCCATTATCGTGTGCATATTGCAGACCTCTGCAAAGCTGCTCGGCTAATCGGAACACCTGATCAACGGCAAGAGGTCCATTGGAAGCGATTAACTCAGCCAGAGTAATTCCGTCGACGTTCTCCATCACTATGTAAGGCGTCGACAAATCAAAATTGAAGGAGTGCAATCGAACGATATTAGGATGGTCCATTTTGGCGATGGCTCGAGCTTCCCGCCGAAACCTATTGAGCGATTTGGGGTTTGCTGTTTGAGCTGCGAATAAAAGTTTCACCGCCACAATACGTTCGACAAACATGTCGAAACAGCGATAGACGCTGCTCATTCCACCGGAGCCAAGTTTAGTCAGCACCTCGAACTGTCCGGCAATGACCTCGCCTGGAGCTAAAGAGGTCGCGTCATCCTGCATAGCGTCATCCGCCACGGGTGAGAGATTGATGTGGGGCTCAATGTTGAACACGGTAGTGATTCCTGTGCTTGTCTCTCATATACAGCTCCAGTGTTACCAATTCCGAACCAATGGCACTCGCTGCCGCGATTTAATGTGGTAGCGACGGTGCCTAACATAATTTTGTCGTGCCGAAATCACAATCCAGAAAGTCTTTTAGGATGGGCAAAGTGATTGAACAAGCGTCCGAATTCGTCAAGGAATCGGACACCGCGTAATAGCCTAAAATATCTTTTTAAGCCACTAAAGAGCCCCAAAAGACCGAGGTCAACCCAGTTATGAGTAATCACCCATTTGAGCGATAATCTTTCATTCTTTACTGGCTGGGCAAGAAGAGGAAACTGAGCTATAAAGGTTATAGCGGTAAAGTGGAATCATTTAAGGGGGACAGTCAATGGCGACTGGCTACGGATCATCGACTGTGGCGTTGGAAAAAATGCTCAAGATGCAGGAGTCGATGTATGGTCCAACAAGCGTTCAAGCCGCAGCTGCGGCACACAAACTAGCCAGTTCATTGGTGGAGCAAGGCGCCTTCGACAGAGCAGAACCCCTACTCCGTCGTGCTCTACATATTTACTCGAACGAAAAATCGCCAGACCCAGCCAAGGCAGCAGCGGTGCAGGCGGTTTTAGACCAGACCATGGCTGGATTGAACAAAGAAGATGGAGACTCGCTCGAAAAACTCACGGTAAGCAGCGACCACATTCCGACCTTCTTGCCCAGTGATCAGGCGCTACGACAACCACAAGCAGAGTCCAAAACACACCTCACGCCTGTGGAAATACTGGCGAATGAAATTATAGAACTACGCAAGAGTGGCAAACCAAGCCAGGCGATGGCTGAAGCTTTAGTAAAACTGGCAGGACTTTATAACGAACAGTCGAAACTAGACAAGATGGAACCACTTCTGAAGGAAGCACTTCAAATACGTGAGTCTCTCGACGGCAGCTCCCATCTAAGTGTCTCGACCGACCTGAAAAATCTGGGCAGGCTTCTCTATTTTATGGCGCGGTACGACGAAGCGGAGGGGTACTTAAAGCGAGCGCTAAACATCAGACAGAAGGAGTTGGGCGAATTTCACCCGTATGTAGCCGATGTGGCTGAATGGTACGCACGCGTTTTGAGAAAGTCGAGCCGTCCCGAGGAAGCCATGGCAATGGAGGCGCTGGTCCGTGACAGTCGCTCCAAATTTGGCAGCGAGTGGGAGCATTATAAAGCCGCAGCCGTTAAAGCGAGTGAACGGGAAAACTACTTCCTAGCGCAAGCCCTGTGGTTGGCTGCACTGGATGAAGCAAAAGATTATCGCTCTGACGACCCGCGCTTGAGCTTGACGCTTGAAAGTCTCGCGGAAGTGTACTGGAAACAACTCAAATACGACAAAGCAGAGCCGCTGTGCAAAAGACTCTTGCAAATTTGGGAGAGCGTCTTGGGACCAGACCATGCAGATGTCGCAGTCGCTGCGAATAATCTTGCCATGCTGTGTGAACGGCAGGGCAAGCATGTTGAATCTGCACTTCTTTACCAGCAAGTTCTCGGCATCAATGAGAAATTGCTTGGACCCAACCACCCTGATGTAGAAAACATCCGCCAGAGCTGGTCGAAAGCCAGACAACTGGCTCAGAAACAAGTGGAGCTCAAGGTGGCTAGAGCTGAGGCGAGCGCCCACCACAATGATGGCGCAGACGGCTCTGGCGGCCAGAGAACTTAGGAATCAACGGGCTCTTAAACTTGAATTTTTTCCGATATCGGAAAAAATACCAACACGCGAATATTATCAGACCGGTCTATTAAAAATAAACAGCAAAAAAATGTGCGCTGGCAGGCTGCGCAGGCGATCGTCTGGCTAAGATTTCTCGCCATGATAGAAATTGAGAACACGTCCGCCAATCCAGGATGTGGCAGCTAATGCGATTTTGAGCCTGGTATCGAGCGGAGCGGCGGCAATCACAGAAACTCCAAACTCCTCCGCCGCTGTTGGTCTGAAAAGATCTTTGCCGGCTATATTCTCACCGAACACACCTTGCAGAGCCGTATTCAAACCGACATCCGCGAGGGCAGCACCGATACCGATAGCTGCTCCCTTCCCGATGCTTTTAAACGCGCCTCCAGTGGAGTCGAGATGCTCAACGGCGTGAAGCGCTGGAGAGGCAGACTCGGATGGCGGTGATGACGGCGATGATGACCCTGCGTCCAGATGGACTCACTGCTCGGCTAATCCTTTCCGAACCCCTTATAACTCTGCTTCGAATCTTGCTTCGTGTAGCGCACAGTGTGCTGAATCGCCTTATGACCAAAGTACCCCTGAATGGCTAATGTATCTGCTCCTTTTGCAGCCAGTTGAAAGCCCTTCGTATGCCGCAGCATATGCGGATGGACGGTGACCTCTAGCCCAGCTTCCTCACCGGCGCGAGCAATGATGGTGTGCACCTGCCGCGACGAAATTTTGCCACCACGTTGTGAATTGAAGACGAATTCGGAATCAGGATGCTCCTCACGTAGTTTTTTCAACGCCTTGATCTCATCCGGCTCCAGAAAGTGAACGGAGGCATCACCGTTTTTCATGCGATGAACCTGGAGTTTTCCGCGTTTGAGGTCGACTTCATCCCAGCGCAAGTCGCAAGCCTCGCTGACTCGCAGGGCGTGAGCGTAAATCATCGAAACCAGCCAATAGTCTCGAAATCCGTTCCGAGGTGCCTTGACCGCAGCTGCCTTGAGTAGCTTAATCTCGCGCGGTGTCAGATACTCTCGGGCCCGCGCCTCGATATTGCGTGGCTTCGTCGGCGGAAGTGGTCTGCTGCTTTTTTGTTTTCTCTTTGGCAAAGCAAGATAGCCGAAAAGGTGACTGTATAAGTTTAGCTGGAGCTCCGCTATCTCGCAACGGACCGACGATATGGTATGCCGCATGGCCGGGGTGATGATTTGCGTAACAGTCCAAAGAGCTCGTAATTCCGACGGTGAAGCCAGTATTTTTTGCGCAGACTAGTCGTAAGATAGTCTCTTCCTGAAATTAAAGATTTAAATGCATACTAAAAGCGACACAACAGAATCAAGCGCACGTCTAACTTCAGAAGCCAAGACAAGCCTGCCATGGGTATTAGCGCTAGCACTCCTTGGGTATCTTTATATCTTCCTCTTAATCATTGGACTCATTTTGCTCGCGGCGCTGATCGCGTACTTCACTTTCAAATACAGTCATCTCTGGTTCGCGAAACTTGCCATTCTTTTGGTTATAAGCGCTGGTTTGATGTTAAAAGCACTTTTTGTTAGATTTCCGGAGCCAGAAGGACTATTGATAGACCAGACCTTTGCGCCACGCTTGTCAGAAATCATTGAAGAATTGCGTAGTAAAACAGGATGTCCCAAAATTCATCAAGTTCAGCTCACCGGGGAATTCAATTGTGGAATAGTTCAAGTCCCAAAATTAGGCATTTTAGGATTTCACAAAAACATTCTGAGATTAGGTCTACCAATTTTAGATTCAGTCACGGTGGATGAGTTCAAGTCTGTTCTCGCTCATGAGATGGGACATCTTTCAAAAAAACATGGTGTAATCGCGTGCTGGATCTACCAGGTGCAAAAATCATGGGACCAACTTTTTGAGGTCCTACAGGCATCTGAAGAATCGGTTGGAAGGCTTCCACTGCAATTGTTCGCTAGATGGTACGATCCTCTCTTCGCAAAATACTCTCTTGCCTTATGCAGAGAACACGAATTAGCAGCCGATCAACTTGCTGCCACCGCAGCCGGTGCAGCCGTCAGTTGCGATGCACTCATACGCGTTCATGTAGTTCTAGAACAACTGCAGGACAAAATGTCTGAAAGATTGACATTTGCTCAACAAGAATTACCCGAGCCGTTCCCTAACTTCTTTCATATTCTGCGTGCTGAGGTTTCTTCAAAACCAAAGGAAGCGGAAGTCCAGTCAACACTAGAGCGAAATTGGCGAATTGATGATGATAGCTCACATCCATCTCTGGGAACCCGACTAAAAGCACTGCAACCATCCAAAGATTGGTCCGACTTATCCGCAATAGCTAAACAATTCGTCAGTCAAAAACATATAGAAGAGACACCTGCCGAGTTGTTTTTTGCTGAGCAAACTTCGGCAGTCAGGCAACAGCTTTCAGACGAATGGTATGAAAAGAAATTAGAAAGTTGGCAAGCCGAACATGCACGACTGCAAGCGCTGAAAGCGGAATTTGCGCCGCTGCAGGAAGCAGCTGAACGAAACGAACTCAACTTTGCAGAAGCAGGCAGGTTGGCTGATTTGCTCTCTGAGCTGCTTACGCGCGACCAGGCAATTCTGCGGCTGCGAAGACTAATTCAGACGTTTCCAGACAACGCTGCCATTCTTTTCAATCTGGGTGTGCAGCTTGTATTTGATGAAAACGAAGAGGGTATCGTATATCTCGAAAAGGCAATCGAACTAGACGAACCTTACGCACTTGTTGGATTCCTCGCCATTTACTCTTTCCTCCGCAAAAAGGGAGACGAAAAGCAAGCCAAGATTTACGAAGACCGTATTAAAGCGCATGCGGAGAACCAGCTAGATAAGCAAGAAGAAACCCCAAATTCAGGCGAAAGTAATGAATTTACGAGAAAGTCCAATTTATTTGCACAATGGCAGATAGTCGCGCTGGGTGTAGTAGTAATTTGTACATTTGTGACCTATGAAAGCTCAGTTCATCATCCTACTGTCATTCCGCTCCCCGAACCCCACAACCATCCAGCCTATGTGCGTGAAGTCTGGACACGCCTGAAGCAACACTGGAAGCCAATCAATCAATCCCAAATAGCTCGTTCTACTCGCGTCGTCATGGAGGTTAGAAGAGATGGAACCATATCGAAAACCAGAGTTGAGAGGAGTTCGGGGAACCAAGCCGCCGACGAATCAGCACTGAAGTCAATCGCTGAATCTGCGCCCTTCCCCGTAATCAACGGACGGGCCGAAGACGAAGTTGAGGTACTGCATCACACCTTCGACTCGCCCAGTATTCACTACACGGACATCAATGACTTTATGGCAGACTTTCAACTTAAATTGAAAGAAAACTGGTTTCCACCACACGGCGATCGAACGCTGCGGTCGGTGCTTCGATTTACTCTGTTACCGAACGGACAAGTCAAAAATGTTCATGTCACCAAAAGCTCAGGAGACAAATTGATGGACGACGCTTCCGTGAATGCGGTCGAGCAATCGACTCCGTTTTCAATTCCGCCAACGGAAAACAAACCAGCAGAGATAGAGTTTACTTTTGACTACCATGTAAATCCCTCCCAGGATGATGATCGAGCGAGTACGGAAAAGTAGGCTTAATTGGGAAATTTACGAACTGCGGTGTCACTAGAATGTCACGGAGTCCGAACAATAATTGGGCAAATAAACGTGAGGAACCGCCCTATGTCCCACATCGAACAGAAAGCCGAGCGTATAGCGTCCGATCTCAGCTACGGACAGGTTGGAAACGCAGCTAGAGAATTGCGTTGCGAGCTCGACCGCAATCCCCGAGAAGCGCTAGCTCTTATTCAAATGGCAAATCAAATGCGCGACCCCCGCAGCCCTGACCACATTGTGGTGCAAAACGGCAACGTGTTCGTTCGCGACGAGTATCATCACACACAAACTTATGCCGGTCATCTCGACTTCAACCGGAACTACGGACGGCAAGATGACTGCGATCCTCGCTATAACCGGGGAGGATACGATCGCTACAACCAGGGTGGATACGACAATCGTAATGACCCCCGATACAATCAGGGACGCAACGACAACTGCGACCCACGCTATGGTCGCCCCGACGTAAACAATGGACCCTATTACGGCAACCCGTATCCAAATGGTGGCGATTGCCCACCAGTTTATCGCCAGCCGGAAGTCTATCCGCGTCAGCAGATCTACATTCCCGACTGCTACGGCAACGGCGAACGCAACGGAATCAACGCTGGAACCGCTGCACTACTTGTGCTCGGAGGCGTAGTGCTAGGCAGATCGCTAGGACATGGCGGCGGACATTATTCTGTCCGCGATCATCGTCGATAGCCGCTTCAGCATCCAGGCTGGTGAATTATTGGCGCTTAACGCACCCTCCGGGGTGCGTTTTTTGTTGCGTTCCATGGCACCCGAGACGGGCACGTTCCATGGCACCCGAGACGGGCGCGTTCCATGGCACCCGAGACGGGCGCGTTCCATGGCACCCGAGACGGCGCGTTCCATGGCACCCGGGACGGGCGCGCTCCATGGTCCGCGTTTTTCTAGTCGAGTTTTTGGAGAGTGGCTTTTTCTCTGTCTTTGAAAGCAATCGCCACCTGAAGTTTCTCCAGATGTTGCGCCACAGTTTTCTGACCTTGTTTGACTGGATGTTCCTTCAAGAACTCCGTCACTTTGGGCAGATAGTCACTCTCCACCAATCCTGTGATGCCCTCGAACATTCGCGTAATCGAAACTTCCGGGAAGGTGTCCTTAATTTTCGGATAGTTCTGATTGATGAACTCCCACGACACTTTGCGACCGAAGGGATTGAGCATCACCTGACGCACCAGATATGGTGCATTCTGTGTTCTCACTTCGCCATTCAAGGTCTTCTCAAGCGTCTGTTTAAGAAGCTTCTCGTTACGGAAAGCAGAAAGCGCATACATAAACCTGTCTTCTTCTTGCGGAGTCGACGCAGTCTTGAACTCATGCACGAACCTGCTGTATCTGTCTTCAGCGCCTGTGTGAGCCATGATCGTCACAAGAGCGGGAGCGATATCTGTCGAAACAGAAGAGCGATCTTTCAGATAGCGCTCAAATAGCTCGCCTGCCTGCTCCTGCACTTTCTCATCTTCGCCGAGCGTGCCCAAAGCACCGATGATCATGCCGCGCAGTTGCTTCGTCAGCTCGTCTTCGTGAGCCTTATTTTCCCAACCAAAGCGTTTGTAAGCTTTGTCGAAAAGAGTGCGTGTCAGCTTCTGCAGCGGCTCGAATGTTTTTGCATTCTTGCCATCGGCAGTCAGACGATCGAGATATTGAAGTGAGCCTAGAATGACCGTCCAGACATTCTTGTCTCGCTCTTCGATAAACAATCTGATCATATCGAGATACTGCTGCAGCGGCATCAATCCCGCCAGAACCGCAGCCCAACTGTCATTGACCAGGTTAAAGCGCTCAATCGGTGCGAACTGATTGATATTCGTCATGATCGTCTTGAGCAAATCAGCGCCATAACGAACTCTGTAGAAGCCGTGTCCACCGTCGTTTACGACTACCCATTCCAATTTGGCGGGAAGGTCTACGGTTGTCGATTTCCCAGTGAGGATCACTTTCTTCTCGAAGTGCCCTTCAGCAGTTCGAGCCTTGAGCATTATGGGCACATGGAAAAGCGTGTCTTTTCCTGGTGCATTCTCGCCGAAATACATAAATCGCTGCTGCGTCAAACTCAGTGACTTGCCGTCGTTTATTGATTCAACGGTGATCATCGGATGCCCTTCCTGATAAATCCAGGAGTCCATCATCTGGCGAACCGGCTCTTTGGTTGACTCTTCGATCGCATCCCACAAGTCGGTCGTTTCTGTATTGGCATATTTATGCTTGCTCAAGTACAAGCTGATGCCTCTGCGGAACGGCTCTGCACCCAGGTATTGCTCCAACATGCGGAGCACTGATGCACCCTTCTCGTAAGTGAGTACATCGAACATACCTTGCGCTTCTTCCGGACGCTTGACTGGGAACTCGATCGTACGAGTTGCCCGCAAACCGTCTGTAGCGAAGGCTGATGCGCGCGAGACGCCGAAAGATTCCCAACGTTTCCAGTTTGGCTTCCAGGAATCAACCGCCAGCATTTCCATAAATGTAGCGAATGCTTCATTCAGCCAGATGCCGTTCCACCAGCTCATCGTGGCAAGATCACCAAACCACATATGAGCTATTTCATGAGCGACAACATCGGCGACGCGCTCCAACTCTGCATGTGAAGCCGTCTTCTCGTCAACCAGCAAAGCCGTGTCTCTGAAAGTGACAGCGCCAAGATTTTCCATTGCACCAAAAGCAAAATCTGGAATGGCAATCAACTCGAGCTTGTCGCCTGGATATTTGAGTCCATAATACGAATTGAAGAAGGTGAGCGCATGCACTGCAATTCCTTCAGCGAACTTAGCCAGGTGCAATTGACCTGGACGCGTCCATATGCGGACGGGCGTTCCATCAGCATCTACGATTTCAGTCGCTTCAAACTCACCGACGATAAAGGCGACAAGATAGGTCGACATTTTCATCGTGTCGTTGAATCGCACTACTTTCTTACCACTCGGCAAGAGCTTCTCAGCGCGGATTTTCGCGTTCGAAATAGCGGTCAAATGGCGATCGACAATTAGCGTGACGCGGTAGACGGCCTTGAAGTCAGGCTCGTCAAAACAAGGGAACGCGCGCCTGGCATCGGTCGCTTCGAACTGAGTTGTGGCGATAACTTTCGTTTGCCCTTCAGGGTCTTTATAGGTACTGCGGTAAAAGCCGTGCAGTTTGTCGTTCAAAATTCCTTTGAATTTGATGCTCAGCTTCCAAGATCCCGACTCCAGCTGCTCTGGGAAGCTTAGAATGGCGCGCTCATTCTCTGCATCCAGCCGAATTTGCGCTACCACCTTTTTTTGCTGATTGTTAGTTACGAAAGCATCGAAAAGCTCTAGCTCAAGCGCATTCAATATGATTTCACGCACCGGTTCAGCTATGGTGACGTGGATTAATTCCTCACCGTCGAATCTGAAATTGACCAGATCCGGCTCGATTTTAATCTCATACTTCTCAGGAACCACATTACGTGGCAGCCTGTACGAAACGGTTTCCGGATCCATCACAGCGGTTGTGTCCTTTGACATCAATGCTTCCGACCCTCACTTTGTCAGCAGGTAGCAAATAAATGAGCAAGAGGTTAGCATATTAGGCAATCGTTTTGATCTAAGTCAGTGTGGCTCGATTCCCCGCAATCAGCCAAAGCTGCAAGGGTTCTCATGGCGGCAATCCCTTAAGAAAAAAGGAACAGGCAATGGTAGAAGTTCAATTCGCGAAGACTCAAACAATTCAGCAGCTCGGCTCTCAACTACGTGTTGACAGCATCCGCGCCACAACGCAAGCGGGCTCTGGACACCCGACTTCGTCGATGTCGGCCGCCGACTTGATGGCAGTGCTGATGGTCAAGTACCTGAAATACGACTTTGACAAACCAGAGAACCCGAACAATGACAGGCTGATCTTCTCCAAAGGTCATGCCGCACCGTTGCTGTACGCGATGTATAAAGCCGCCGGCGCCGTCAGTGATGAAGAACTGATGACATTGCGTAAGTTCGGCAGCAGACTGGAAGGTCATCCGGTTCCGAAAATCATTCCCTGGGTCGACGTCGCTACTGGTTCGCTCGGCCAGGGTCTAGCCATGGGCGTCGGCATGTCGCTGAACGGCAAATATTTGGATAAACTCGATTATCGCGTCTGGGTTCTGCTCGGCGACAGCGAAATGGCTGAAGGTTCAGTTTGGGAAGCGATGATGTCAGCTTCCTACTACAAGCTCGACAACATCACAGCCATCCTCGACATGAACCGTCTCGGTCAGCGCGGCGAGACCGAACTCGGCTGGGATTCACGCACTTACGCAGAAAGAGCACGTGCATTCGGCTGGAACGTCATCGAAATCAACGGTCATGATTACGACCAGATCGACCAGGCTCTAGGACAATCTGTGACCTGCAAAGGTCAGCCGACTTTCATCGTTGCCAAGACGGAGAAGGGTCATGGGTTCCCCGAAATCGCCAACAAAGATGGTTGGCACGGCAAGCCACTCAGCGCCGAACAAGCCGTGCAGGCAATTGAAGGACTCGGCGGCATCCAGAACTCGGTAATTAAAGTTCAGAAGCCGGAAGAAGTGAAGACAAAACTGCCTGCCACTACCCGCAGTGGCGAGTATCTGCCGCCCAAGTATGATAAGCCGATCGCCACTCGTGAAGCTTACGGCGACGCGCTCAAAGCACTTGGCGGCTGCCAGGAAAACGTCGTAGCGCTGGACGCGGAAGTCGGCAACTCGACCTATTCCGAAAAATTCGGCAAAGCTTATATGGATCGCTTCTTCGAGATGTTCATCGCAGAACAACTGATGGTTGGAGCAGCAATCGGACTTTCAACACGCGCAAAGATTCCATTTGCCTCGACATTCGCCGCGTTCTTGAGCCGCGCCTACGATTTCATTCGTATGGCTGCCATCAGCCGCGCCAGAATCTGCCTGGCTGGTTCGCATGCCGGTGTTTCAATCGGTCAAGACGGACCATCACAAATGGCGCTGGAAGACCTTTCAATGATGCGTTCAATTTTCGACAGCATCGTTCTCTATCCTTCAGACGGCACTTCCACTGCCGCTCTGATCGAGCATATGGCTGATTACAATGGCATTTCTTACATGCGCACAACGCGTGAAAAGACACCGATTTTGTACAAGTCAGACGAAAAATTCGAAATTGGCGGCAGCAAAGTTTTGAAGAGTTCGAAAGACGACAAAGCCACGTTGATAGGCGCTGGAATCACGCTGCATGAATGCCTGAAAGCATACGAAACACTGCAGAAAGAAGGCATCAATGTGCGAGTGATTGACCTTTATTCAGTCAAGCCGGTAGATGCAAAAACAATCAAAGCTGCCGCTAAAGAAACTGGAACGCTCGTGGTCGTAGAAGACCACTGGCCGGAAGGTGGACTTGGCGATGCAGTGCTCGATGTCTTTGCCGGCAAAGGCACCTGGACGAACGATGGTAGCGCCAATGGTGGCAGCGGTGCGCCGCGCGTCATCAAGGTGGCTGTCAAAGCGCTGCCGGGATCAGGCACTCCGGAAGAGTTGATGGATGCCGCCGGCATTTCAGCCAAGCACATTGTCGAGGCGGTTAAGTCGGTTAAGTAAGCGGGGCACCCGTCCCGGGCGCGTTCCATAGCACCCGGGACGGGCTGCTCCATAGCACCGGGACGGGCACGCTCCATGGCACCCGGGACAGTCCGCGCTCCATTGCAACGCTTAGATTACAAAGCCCATCCAATCCGGATGGGCTTTTTCTTTACGGTGATTTTTGGAGTGGAAATCAAAAAATCCACTGCTCAGCGCGCAGCAATTCGACCGCTATTTCGCGAATTCTTTCAGCAAATGCAAACTGTTTGCGCTGCAGCTCATTCAATGAGCTCAAATCGACGCGCCCATGCTCATCTCTTTCAGGATACTTGAGCGGAGTGTTCCAGTACGGCAATTTCAGCGCGCCTGGCTCAACCTTATCTTTGGGATTGAATGGAATGCTCCCTTGAGTGTCAAACCAGTCTTGCAACAGATCGCCGATATGTTCGACGACCTTGTCGTGGTACTCTCGGCCGGCACCGGAAATCCTCTTGTGCTCAACCGTAAAAAGCTCTGGATCTTTATCGTGAGCCTTTTCAATTGCTTGCAAAACCTTTTGAATTCCAGTCGTTGGTTCTTCTTTGGGACCAATGATTATCCCGGAAAAGAGTTCACGCATAATCCTGGTTACTCTTTCCACTGCCGTTTTTGTTCGTCTCAATCCTGAAAGTGCCAGCGAATGCACCTCGGGACGAATGACACGGAACGAATCAGCAAAACTGTTGACTGCAGAATCGAGCGAATGCAAAACAGTCGGATCTTCGAAAATAGCCTCGGTATCTGGTCCCCGAATCAGAGCGATTTTGGCAAAACCTTCCGGGTGATTGTAATTAATCGAGTGATCACCGGCTATCACAGCGTGAGCAATTTTTGATTGTGGATTATCCGGATGCGGAACATACCATTCGTCAATCTCAATGAGCTTGAGCAAACGGCGCTCCTCTTCATTGAATGCAATTTTTGTCAGCTCGACGTTGAGATAACTCCTATTGAACGGATCGGCGATTTTACTGTAAATCTGCTCAATAGCACCACCTTGTCCGATATCGCATACGGTATCAGTTTTGGCTTCGCCGCGCCCCTGCAATTTCTTCTGAATCAAGATAGTGACCACTCGGGCCATGAACTCTGGCGGCGCGATTTGATGCTCTCGCACGGCGCGGGCGATCTCTTCGATAGCGGCAAGATTGTCCGGATCGCGCACATCCAAAATGTATGAAAGAGCTTGAGCAGCGCCGTAGGCGCCATGAATGTTGTGAATGATGAAATTGCTTTTCGTCTTAATTGCATCCGAAAAGATAGATGCGATGATGGCGTCACGAGTCTCTGACGCGTTCAAGTTGAGCAATTTGGCGGCTTCCAATACCTGGTCGATTTCGGCACGAATGTGCTTCCAGTTCATATTCCACTGATAGCCACCTCGCACAGGAGGTTTACCGACAGACGGATCGATGTTCTCCATGCGCAGGAAGGCCTCACGCACAAGCGCCAGACACTTCCAGATAAGCTCCTTATCTCGCGCCGACATCAATTTGTCAGCTTCAAACTTAGCGAACACATCTGTGACTTTGCCGTCTTTGCCTAAAACCGGAACCTCGGAAAGGTCCTTTCGCATCGCCTTCAGCGACGCCTGCATGTCTGCCGGAGGCTCGAAGTAAGATTTGAAGCGATAATTATCAGTCAGAGCACGAAGACGCTTCTCCGCTTCCTGATCGGTGAGCATGGTTTTAAGAGCGTGCTCTCGGGTGGGCACAACTGAACCGTGGTCGGCGACCACAGGCATAGATTTCGTGCGCGTGCGCTTGCTGGACATGACCGGGCTTTCTGAGTGTGAGACAGAGTATACCGATTTTAGCGATATGCCCGCAGAAAACCAGCATTAACCCCCAGGAGGTTTTCATCCATAGAGAAATTTTTTGGCGGTAGCTCACTTTGAGCCGACAGTCGCTTGTTTTGTAACGTTAAGCCGAAAATCCGGCGGTGTTCTCACTCTGCGATATACGAAAGGTGCACCGTTCAGCCCGTCTCCGCCGAGGGACTGCGCTCAAGGACCGGCGCTCCCGAAGTTGCCAAGCCCTTCTGTCAAGCCTCCTGGACCCAGCCGAATCCCGCCCTTGTGTGTCCTGTAATGCTAAATTAGTTCTGGAGGGAGCATGGACACTGCCCAGGCTACAAAGTCAGATAGCTCTGAACCGGAAAAAGTTGACGCCGCGGCGCCAACCAGCAATTACTTAGCCCTGTGGCTGAAGCAGTTGCGATGGAAGCAGTGGCCTAAAAACCTCATTTGTTTTGCGCCATTACTGTTTTCTGGAAAGTTTGTAGAGCCGCATGCATTCATCGCGGCAGTAATTTGCTTCGTCGCATTTTGCATGATTTCAAGCGGAATCTATGTGCTCAACGACATCATGGATGTCGAAGCAGACCGAATGCATCCAAT
The DNA here is from genome assembly GCA_003963305.1 of Candidatus Melainabacteria bacterium. Classification (NCBI taxonomy): domain Bacteria; kingdom Bacillati; phylum Candidatus Melainabacteria; species Candidatus Melainabacteria bacterium. Next base: position 189,765 of record RXJR01000024.1, read on the forward strand.
CAAGAAATACAGACCTATCGCCTCAGGAAAACTGAATATAAAAATGGCATTGGCCGTCGGACTTTGTTCTCTTCTGGGCGGTTTCGCGGCGGCTTTCTGGCTGCGTCACACACTGGTTTTTATATGCCTTGGATACGTCATTTTGAACGTTGCTTACTCGCTGAAACTAAAGCACGTAGCAATTGTCGACATCCTCTGCATCTCCTCGGGCTTTGTCTTTCGAGCGATTGCCGGCGCAGTTGCCATCAACGTTATGCCTTCGAGCTGGTTTCTACTTTGCACCACACTCGGTGCCCTATTTCTGGCGATGGAAAAGCGACGACAGGAGATTATCGTACTTTCAAACGAGTCAGCGACTCACAGAAAGGCGCTCACAGACTATAGCCTGCCACTGATCAGCAGATTTGAAAGCCTGGTCGTACCAAGTCTGCTCACAGCCTACGCCTTCTACACATCAAATTCACAGCACGGTCAGTACATGATGATCACAATCCCGGTGGTCCTCTACGGTCTGATGCGCTATCAGCAGATTTCAGAGAGCGGCACTAGCACTGGTACGCCGGAAGAAGTGCTGTTCAAGGACCGACCCATCCAGTTCACTATTTTGCTCTGGATAGTTATATGTGCCGTGGTGGTGCTGTTCCACCCTCGCGATCTGGTCTTGAACTTCTCGCATATGTTCGATGAGATGCGCACGTACCCGTAAGGTTTACCGCGCAAAGTGCAACTTTACCCGCTTGCGATTTGGGCACGCGACCTTGAAACACCGGACTGCGTGAAGCCTCGCTTCAGAGCGAGGTCGTGAGCATAGAATTACCCTTTGAATAGGGATGAGAGCTTGTCTGCATCAAGTTCGCGAAGGGTGATGGTTTTTGGTGTAAATTTCTTCGTCGACTTCTTTTCCTTGTCATCAATAGTCTTGGTGACAGTTTCGATGCCTTTTTCATAATCGTAACTGGTCTCCACCGATTCATTGCTGACACGGTCTGTACTTGTAGTTACTACAGCTTTCGAAACAACGAACTGATTTTTTGTTTTATCGAACTTGAAAGTGATGTTGTACTCAAAACTGTCATTACCACCGCCGCCACTCTGATCGACGCTAAACGTATTCTTTTCTTTGGAGATTTCGATAGTTGTGCCCAGCTGCCCACCACAAGTCGAACAGAGCAGGAACTTGGTCGCGTAATCTGCCAATTCGAGTTTGCCATTCTTCGCGAAAGCGACTACGAGAGCACGAAAATCGGTGGCAACACCATTGGAATTTTTGCCTGCCTTTTTCGTGATCAACTCGATAATCTGATCCTTTGAGCCATTTCCCTGTAGGTCGGCGGTAAGCTTGCTTTCAACCTTCCAACCAGTCGGACAGAACTGGTCGGCGGTAGTACCAGTTTTGGGAATAGAATTGGGCGCTATCTCAGTTGCGAATGCGCCTGTACCGCAAACACCGAAGCCGAACATGAGAGTCAGCAACGCAATTCTTGTGCGGGCTCTGGTCTGTTTAGATCTCGATTGTATAGCTCTGGTGGATTGAATTTTCATAGTTTCCATTCTTGGGAGTAGCTCAACAGCTGCCATGCAGCAACGGATTATATAACAAGCGGCCAGCGGCATTTTAGGACGACCAGCCCGCTCCAAAAGGAAAACTCAACCGCTAGCGGTTGAGTTCCCACAGCCGAATCCGCGACAGGAACGCGTTCTACTCTTGAGTACCAGAATTACTTGTGAATCCACCACGCTCGTTTTGACCAGCCCGACTACTCGTTTTTTCAGGTTGTGCAGGTGGGGCACCGGGACCTCGCGTAATTGTGTCGCCCTGCACAGCTTGGCCGTCAACGTAACTCTTGTCGTCTGTTTCCGCTGGTCCCTGGTTGGGGCGGAATGCACCTGTCGTACCTGGTGGAAGTGTATTGGGATCAGGCAAACCAGAATTCCGTCTTACATTTTCAGGGCGAGTGCTGTCGCCGTCGAAGTTCCATCGTGGCACAGCAAGTAATGCGCCGACCACACAGGCAAGAGCCAGTACAACAGTCATTATCAAGGCAATGTTGATGCCACCGTTGCTCGATGACTTCGGTTCGTCTGGAACCTTGATGTGAGCCTCAGGAACGGTAGAACTCGAGCTGGGGCTCGGAGTTGGGCTCGGGGTTGGGGAGTTAGTAGCCATAATCGCCTCCTTGGACTTGCCAGGTTGTGACGCGCAGCCGCGAGCGGAGGTTCCGGTCGTTAGACCGTTCTAGTCGTTTTTGTTGGTCCGGACGTTTTACGCCGATTTTATAAGCGGTCGCTTAACTTCTTCACATCGATGCTGACAACCTGTTTTGCCTGAAGCAGCAAGCATCTTACTTACCACTTAATCGCCCCGATTCTAATGAAGTGAGGAACTTACCATGAGCCATGGTCACAGCAGAGCACACGAGTCTGAGAGAACCGAGTCACACACACACACTGCGCACGCCAGTGACCACTTGAGTCATGCTCACAGCGAAATTCATAGCGCCAGACACGAAGGTGGCCAATCTAGAACGCACGATTTTCAGCAGGCAGGAGTTGAACGGAATTCACAGGGACACGTCACGCACTTAGATTTCGGCGGACAAGATATTTATGCAAGCCTGAATTCGGCCCTTGGCGGACGTGTAACAGCTTGGGAGCACCATAAGAGTGGACCGGTTGACCGAAATGGCAACGCTCTCACCACGGAAGGTGACAAAACCAACGCCATTAGTAATAGCGCAGACTACCACGGAAAACGTGGCTCGAACGGACTCGCCCTAGAAAACGAAGGCGATAACATTAACGCTATCAGTAATAGCGCGGACTACCACGGAAAACGTGGCTCGAACGGTCTCGCCCTAGAGAACGAAGGCGAACCTATTAACGCCTAAACCTCTAACGCATCGGCGCTAATGCTTGCAGTACAAGCGATTTGACTTGCGCAAAGCTGCGATAGGAATGAAGTGATTAAACCTGAACTTCGCGCAAATTATGCGCGCGCGCTGAGATTGGCTCCGAGTGCCAGTTTCAGCGCGAATCGCCACTTCTATTAGGCTTTGCTCACTGAAAATCAGCCTGGCATGCCTCTTCCCTGCCCCAAATTGCCACCGAAAAATGCGTCTAATTCCCAGGTGAGCGCGAGCAGCGCTAATAGCAGAAACCGCACCTGCGCCACCACGAGATCCAGGGATATCGATCAGACATTGCTTTAGAACAGCAAGAAAAAGTACGCTGCCAGAGTACTTTCTTAAATTCCCTTCCGAAACAGAGACCCTTTCAACAAAATCAAGCCCAGCAAATAACGCCTAGATGAGTCTTCCCGATCATCTCTCCTCATTTCCAGGAGCGGCGTTGTGAGCTTGTTTCGGAAGTTCTGAAACTCAACCAGGTAGCGCCGTTGCGCCACCTAGAAGGAGCATCACTATGTTCGCATCACTTGTTGCTGCGCTCGGTCCGATTGGACTGACCGCTGTCTTTCTGTTGCTCGCTGCTCTCGGCGCTGCCACAGTCCTTTTCATCCGCCGCTCGCGTGACACCGTCTTCAGCCCCGTTCACCCGGGCAGGAAGCACGTCGGCGGATGCAAGTTCGATTCGCGCATCGTCAACGCGACCCGCTTCGCGCCGACGCCGCCCATCGACATCTCCAACCTGCCCGCTCCCGACCCGCGCATCGTTGCGGCGTTCGCCACCATCAACCCCGACGACCTCCGCGTCAAGGTCGAGATGATTTCCGGCGAGCGCGACATCGTCATCGGTGGCAAGACCAAGCGCATCACCAGTCGCAGCACCTACGGCGCCGGCTACCTCGAGATCATGACCTGGCTCGAGGAGTACTACGCGTCCATCGGTCTGCCGACTCGCCGCGAGGCCTACAAGAAGGGCGGCAAGACCTACTACAACCTCATCGCCACTCGCAAGGGCGACAAGACGCCGGAGAAGGTCGTCATCGTCGGTGCTCACATCGACTCGACGGCCGGCGAGCAGTACCGCAACGAGGCGGTCGCTCCTGGCGCCGATGACGACGGTTCGGGCACCATCGGTCTGACGGTGTACGCCGGCATCCTCGCCAAGCTGCCTCTCGACTGCACGGTGGAGTTCGTCCACTTCAGCGGCGAGGAGCAGGGTCTGTGGGGCAGCTACGCGCATTCCGATGCCGTCGCGGCCGCGAAGACCATCGTTCCGGCGATGATCGAGACCGACATGATCGGCTACTGCGCCAAGCCGGGCAACCGTGTCGACATCCACGACGACCAGGACCGCAACGGTTCGCACGAGATCGTCGTGAAGATGGTTCGCAACGTGCACCGCTACGGTCTGAACCTCAACCCGGTCGACACGCACAACCACGCTGTCGAGGATCGCAGCGACCACGCCGGCTTCCTCGACCACGGCTACAAGGGCGTCCTCGTCAGCGAGGAGTTCACGGACGACGGCTTCAATCCGCGGTACCACTCCAAGGAAGAGCGGTCCAAGTACATGAACTTCCCGTACATGGCCGAGGTCATCAAGATGGTGCTTGCCACCATCGCCGACTACGCCGAGCTGAAGTAATTCGGTCGACGCAGTTCCCGCCGGCGTTTCTCATCCCCGTGATGAGTGCGCCGGCGGGTGGAAAGGGAATTGCAAATGTGGTCTACCCGACCACCTCTTTGCAATTCTTTTTTCCAAACCAGCGCTACTAAATAATATAATAAGTAGATTGGCGAATAGGGACGAAGCAGGAGCTATTCAGAAAGCCCTTCTCTTCTGGACTTCAAATATCGCCCCAGGAAAATAACTAATGGCGTTGCCGTCAGCAGTACGTAATTAATTCCGCCTGAATGACCAAGATACGTAATCGCAAAAAGTTGCGTGCAGCTCAAGATGATAGCGAGCTTGCGTAATTCGCTACGCTCAGGCATCCAGAGAGCAACAGGAAAGAACATCAGGATGTACCAGGGGTGAAACTTCGAACTGACAACACAGACCGCCAGAAGGGCAAGCAGCAGCGAGTCACGCAGCATCGACTGCACCGAATAATTTCTTCCTGTTTTGAGCGCCTTCCCGAAAAGCACAATACAGAACCCGGCAAATCCAGCAAAAATTACTGCCTTCAATGCTGAGACACCTTGATTCAGCCCCTGCTCAAACCAGGGCAAAGTCGTGCTGTGATAGATCATGCGCTCGACGCCGTGCGCAATATTTTCGACAAGAGCAGGCAGCGATTTTCCGTTGAAGGATAAATCCTGACGCATGATGTCGAATCGAAAGTGACTGAAATCAGCGATATAAGGCGAGGCAAGCGCGGCAAGCATAGCGGTGGCGGCGAGAAGGTTCATAGCCAGGGCTTTAGGTCCGAACTTCCTGTAAAGAAACAAAGCCAAGAACGGTACACTTACGAGCCACAGGAACTTGATTTGCGCGCTCACAACGAGAGCAGACAGCGCCAGCAACGGCAAGGCTGCGACATCCACCGATGCGCAGAACAGTGCAATCATGACAAATAAAGTCATCAAAACATCATTGTGCGCATTCGCCAGTGACTGAATCAGTACAAAGGGACTCCAGAGATAGAGATAGAGGCTCACTTCGGGTTTAGAAACTCCAAACCGTTTTGAACCGCAGTAAATCAACGCCGCCGTTGCAACGAACGCCCCGAAATTGATGCACTTCATGAGCAGTGCTGTCGTGGCAAGATTTCCGCCACCCAACTGGCAAACCAATTTCGTCAGACCAGCAAAGGCAAACCCATAAGGGCAGGGATTCCAGGCCCAGACGCCAGTCAACATAGAATCGCTGCGAAAGTTCGGAATCTCATCTACAGTCGTCACGTAGGGGTTCAGGTGATAATTCGACTGCAGCCAACCAACATCTATGTAGCTGAAAACATCCGAAGAGTGGAAGTTGGGAATACAAACGGCAATTGCGGCGGATACCATGCCAAGCACAACTATCGACTTAAAATTTGAAGCCGAATCTTCCTGAATTGCCCGATAGCCGCGCCAGTACGACCAGAGCAACAGAACGACACCAGGGATGGTGACAATCAAGTTGCTGATGTGGTGATTGACGTACTTTGCATCAACAAGACTTGATTTGTAATACAAGGCAAAAGCCAGATAAGACAAGCTGTTAATGGCAAAACAACTAAGCAGACTGACCGAAAGCCGCTTTGCGGGTTGCATTGCGCTTTGAACAGACTCAGATTGCGCAGTGGATAAAACGGACACGTCGGAAACGGATACGCCGGAAACCGACTCTGTGGGGAGATCGCAATCTGTCGCTTCGATAACTTCCTTAGACATAGTCAGTTCTTCGTGTTTGCGTTCGGTTGCGATTTAAGCGGCTCAGTGATTCGCAGGGTCAAAGTATCGGAGTATTCTCCGACCGGCTTAACAGCAGCATCAATACACCGTGCACGTAATTCGTAGAAGCCTGGCGTCGGAAATTCGTTCGCGTTGAATCGAATCTCAGGCGAGCTCAAGTCCGTCGTAGCACTCATCTGAACAGGTGATGCGCCCTCGACTTTCTCAAAATTGTTGAAGAAGTAATTGACCTTCCCGACCTCAACTTCAAAACCAGTGGCACCTTTCACGCCTCGACGATCGAGTGATACTGCGGCATTCGAACTATCAGTGCGATAAATACCAGCACCATCGCATGTTCCACCAACGAACTTCATCAAAGGAGAGACGGTATTTGATGAAAGCAACTTGAAGTTTCGCATCGATATGTGCGAACAAGGGTAAGGTTGCACGGTAATCGATTCAAGATTCCCCTGGCAGAACCAGCGCCAGTAGCGAGACAACGGTACTCGCACCGTTTCGAATGAATCACAATTCTGCATAGCCAACTCTGCAACAGCCTCACCAGCATTGCCAACATTGTCATCGCCACGCACGCCGGTAGAAAAGACTTGGAACCGTGCGCCCGGAGGAACACCTGTTGCCTGATACTCGAATTGCAGAAAGTCTGCCGATGTCGGATTGACATTCAATCCAGCGATGCGCACTCCATCGCCTTCCTGCAATGACGTGATTTCAACTGCGCCATTAGCGAGTTTGTAGATAGCGCGACCGTGAGCATTTGGCAGCCAGCCAGTGACGCCACCTGCGATTGGCAAGTCAACGGTCCCGACTGGAACAGCCGTCAAATCTGCTTTCAATTTATCAAAATTTCCGTGCCCAGAATTCCAAACAAAAAACTCTCCATGCGAACTTTGCAGCACCGATTTAAAACGGGTTGCATCAATGTACTCCGGCGGTCCAAACATGATCGGATCGAAGGTTGCGAACCTCTGGGCGAAGTTCACTGTCGTGAAGGGCGGGCTGAGCATGGTACCAAATGTGGAGCCATTGAGAATCTGATGAGCGCCATTGCGTTCTTTCGGAATGCCCAGCACCGGAATCAGTTCCGACTTATTACGCGCTTCGGCAAGTCTCTGGGCAGCCGCTGAAACCTGCTTGTTTTCCTTGCCGGCGTGCACCCACTCCAGATCAGTTAAACAGGCAATTCGACCAAGAACGCAACCCAGCCCGGTCAAAACGACCGCACTGGCAACAAGAATCTTCAGCTCAGATGCGTTGTGCAACGCGGAAGGAGAGTTCAGCCCAGCCGCAACGAACAGGTCGGATGCCTTGTGCAATTCTGCATCAGGGCTAGACCCAGACCGAGAGCGAGCCGTCTGGGTCGGGCGAAACAAAAGAACTGGCGCCAGAAGACAAAGTGGAACAGAAAGAAAGAAATAGAAGCGAGAGCCTTCCAGATCAAACCCCAAACCCCAGAGCTGAAATATCGGCACCGCAGCAGTTGCAAGCCAGCCTGCCAGGAATAAAAACCACTTCAGGGAAAGCTTTTTGTCGACCAGACGTATCAACGCGAGACCACAGAGTGCGGCATAGAACAAAGTCAGCGACTCGGAATATATCGTCGACTGTCCATTAAACAATGAGTGGCTGAGCGGATAAAACAACCGCTTAATCGTGTCGAAATCGAGCCATCTCTGCACCATAAATGAGAGCTGGCTAGCCCCGAAACCGGCCACATAGCCACCACCCAGAGTGCCGAGACAAGCGTATCTGATGATGAAATAAATGACCGCAGAAACCCAGAGCGGGGCGCTGAAAACAGCCGCATCGCGTAGTCGCGCCGTCAGTGGTCGCACGACGGGAAGCGCCGAGTGAGCAGAAGCACTGTTAGGCTCGGCGACTTGCCCACTGTCGCCGATGCCGAAGAATGCCGTCAGCGCCAGCAAAACCGGCAGACCGATAGCCATTTCCTTCGTTCCCATGGCCAGGAAGAAAGCCAGAACACCAAGGACAGTGAATATTTGCGGTTTGCGTACACCCGATGCACGCCCCTTCAAAAACAGTAGATAGCTGCTCAAATAAAAGAAACAGCAGATGATATCTACCCGACCCACCACCCAGGAAACGCTCTCACAGCGCAATGGATTAGCAGCAAAAAGAGACGCACCGAAAAATGCTGCTGCACCACTTCGAGTTCGGGACCAACCACGGGTAAGCTGACGGGTCACGAAATAGACAAGAAAAACCACACCTGTGAAGTAAGAAAGATTAGTGAAATAGTAGCCCGTTGCATTGGCTTTGTAGAGAAGGAAATCCATCACAAGCGATACGAGGAGCCAGGGTCGATAGACGTTCATCCCTGGAATCTGCATATAGTTGCCCGTGAAATTCGACCAGAAAAGCTGCGGCTCGCCGTTAAAAATCCGAGAGACGTAGCTGACTTCGCCGAAATCGTCAGCAAGAAAGTAGCTGGTCAAAGTTCTTCCGAAGCACAGCGCAACGATCAGCAGCAACAAACTCAAATGTACATATGGACTGGAAATCAATCGTTCAAAGATAGATTCAGTCGCCATCGATTTGACCGAGTCATTCGAAACAGTAGATTCGGCTTGCGATTCCTTGTGCAAGTCTTTGTGCGCATCCTTATGCGAATCTTTGTCCGTAGCTTCGATCACTGAATTGAAAACCCTCTTGCTAATGGGTTCCCAGGCAATCTCACTATTTCCAGCTTCAAATCTTTGACCTGCACAAGGTCATCGGGCACTGAACCCACGGTCTTCCACTTCGGAACGTTGTACACAAACTCGCCTTGAAGCTGCTTGATGCCACCGGGCAAGCGACCTGGTGCAATGGGCACGGCGATATCAAAACGACTCCACGCTGTTGAAGTCCAGATGAAATTCGGCGTCCAGGGAGTTTCGTAGCGGTTTCCATCAAGGTTACAGTCCGCACGCAACAGCATCGAAGGTCGTGCGGCAGAATTTTTCGACTTGATTGAACCAGTAGCCCTGACAATCCACAGGTCATCCTTTGCGTATGCCGGCATCGTATAGATGGCGAACGGCTTGCTACCCGACTTTGCCGTCAGTTCGAAGGGTGGGATCGGAACCTGCTTGAGCGACGTTACCCTGGTTGCTGAGGATAAAGCCGCCGCTGAAGTCAAAGCATCCGTGGTCGGATGCGGCTTTAGAACCAACGAAGCTGTCGTGCCCGGATCGACGTTTCCACGTGTCGACGGGATCAACAAGCGAATGTTTGGCTCGGCAGTCCGAGCGAGCGGCGCGTGAATCGATTGATCGAGTCGCGGATCGGTCAATCCGGCTTCATTTTCTACGCCGTAGAATGCCTTCTCCCAGGAATATGTCGTGACACTGGGAATGTACAGCTCCTTACCGTGATGATAAGAACCATAGAGGATACCAACGATTTCTTCACTGGCGCTGACTTTCCTTGCTACTTTGACCGACAGCTGACCTTTGGCGCCAGCGGTAATTTCGGTCGGGACAGGAATCAAAAACCATTGCCGCAATTCAGCATTACTTGTGTCGGCAGGTTTCGTCATGAAATTGAAGATATTCTCGCCTTCCCATGTCACCTTCTTGTTAGTCACATGCTGCAAAACTGAATAATCCTGCGCCACGGCAAGACCCGGAATAACAGGACCGTCTAGCTTCTTACCGTTGACGATAACATCGGCAGAATTGAGGGAGCTGGCTCCATCCGTATCTATCATCAAGTATGTCTGCTGGTCACCAATCGAGGCAGGCAAAGTCAATGTTTGCGTCACCGCATCGCCGATTAGCGGCTTCTGCCACTCATACCAGCGCCCTGCCGCGCGTCCTGGCAACACCATCAGTGGTATCGCCAGAAGGAAGCACATCGTCGTGAGGATACGAGCCAGGCGCCTGTAGCCGCTAGTTTTTTCCAGTCCCATCCAGATTGAGAAAAGGAGGAATGCAAGAATTCCAAGTTTGGCCAGGCTCTGCATTCCCAGTGCGAACACGGCACTGTTGCATATGCCTGAATCCATCAACGGCTGCACAAAATTTGTATGTGACACAACCCAGAAAGCCAATGCGGCAACCCCGATTCTGACGGCAATCTGGCGGGTGCGCTCGACAGCAAGCAAGGCAGCAACGGAAGCAAGACCGGCTGCACTGAAGGCAATCACTACAGGCATGGAGGTCAGGGCATAGCGCGGCACGGTAATGAACAGAACGTAAATCAGATGAACCAGCGCAAAACCGAGCAAGACCACGCGAGAATAAATCTGCGCCCGGTTCGGGCTTTCCCTGCCGACATTGGTAAACAATGCGATCAGCAAACCCAGCCCAGCGCAAAGCAAAACGAACTGATGAAGCAATGACTGTGCGCCAACATCGAACCAACCGATGCTGGTGCGGAAATCATTCCACGGCATTTGAAAGAGCCTTGCAGGCTTATCCAGCATCAGTCGAATGAAGCGCGAGGGGCTGGTCTTATAGCTTTGCGCCAGAAGATTGGGCAAGGAGCTTTTCTCAATTCCCCGTCCATCTGGATACGGAAAAGTCAACCAGCCCTGAGTTTGAGTGTTGGAGCCAATAAAGAGGTTGTAGTTTCCGACGCGATCGACAACTATGCCACCTTTATCGAAAGCAACATGCTGAAAGCTCACCCAGGGAACTACTACACATGCGAAACCAAGCAAAAGCGAGACCAGCCCAGATTTCCAACGAGAGGCGTACTGTTGCACAATCAAAATCGGCACCATACACAGCGACGTGATCACGAGAATCGAGCGAGTCAATTGCAAGCATGCCGATAGAAATCCCAGAGCAAAGGCGCGCGGCACAACGTTCTTGACCGTAAAGAATCCACGCACAACAAGCGCAAGTACAACGCAGACAACGAACGTCGCGAACGACTCGGTATAAAGGCGCCCGCTATTAACAATGAAACCAGGATATACAGCCGCAAGCAGCCCGGCAGTGTAACCAACTGGGCGCGACCAGGCTTTGCTTGAGAAGTCGGTGATCAGACAGCAAGCAACCGCCGAAAGAATTGACTGCACCAGAACCGGGGCGCCAAAAGGGTTGTCCGCAAATAAAAATCCGGCAACAGAAAACGAGATAGTGAGGAAGATCGGAAACACGGGACCAGCTTGATAAACCTCTTTCAAGCCGCTCATGTAAGCGCGTACAGATTCGAGGTCAGTCTGAGATGCCGTGCCGACGGCGCAGTTGAAAAATTTGTGCCAGAACTCTTGCGGCAAACTGAGCATGCTGCTCAAGGCCGCAGCATTGCGCACATACTCGGAAGCATCGCAACAACCAGCACAGTTGGGATGGTCGGCCGCGAAATTGAACCACACTCGAACCGCCAGAGCGCCAACAAAAATTGCAGCCAGAATCAGTTTGTACCGTAACTCGGCAGATTTCCGCGCTGCACTTTCTGTGAGCAAATACGCAAACCCGGTGTCGGTTTCAGCAGGGATAATATTCTGCATAATCAACCGGTGACCTCTGCTTACGAATTCTTTCGCTCACCGGCCGCAACCAATTCACGTTGTTGCGGCGAACTGTTTTTAGGAGCTTTCCTTTGCTTGACTTTGATTTCTTCTTCAAGCTTGCTAAGCATGCTCGCTTGCTGCCTTTTCATCGGAGAAAACGGTAAGAACTTGCGCACAATCGCAGCCAGAATTTTCGCCCCCATCAAACGCGGACGATTTTTTGCGAGGCGTCCCCAGTGCTTGAATCTGAAAGCGATCGACTCCTGGTAGAGCAAGTCGTAAAGCATCTTGTCAAAAGCGTACATAATTGCGTCGGCATCGCTCAAACACTCGCTCGAGTCTTTCAGATAGAGCTTCGTTTCCGGACGGAATCGGTCAATGGCGAGTTTGTACAACTCAACGGTCTGGCGAGCGATTTCTTTGCGCTGGAATTTTTCCAATACTCGCTGACGAGCGTTTTGCGAAAGTCGTTCTTGCTCTTTATCATCGGTGAGAATGGAGAGAATTGCTGTCGCCAGAGCAGCCGAGTCGCGAGGCGGAACGATAATTCCTGATTCGCCGTCGATCAAGTACTCGCATGTGCCACCAGCAGAGGTGCCCACAACCGCACGTCCGCAGGACATGGCTTCCAGGCATGTGTAAGGTGAATTGTCATAGACGGAAGGCACAACGCAAATGTCTGCGGAGCGGTAATAGTTGGGCAGTGAATTGAGCGGCACTCGATTGATAAATTGCACACTGTCGAGTGAATTGCTATTCGTCAAACTTTCCTTCAGTTGTGCTAAAACCGATGTCTGCTTGCTTTCCGCATTAACTGTATCGTCACCAATAATGACGAAACGCACATTTTTGTAAGACTTGAGAATTTCTGGAATAGCTTCGACAAGGTAGCGAATGCCTTTCCGTTCTTCCAATCTTCCAACGAACAGAACGGTTTTGCGCCCATCCGACGGCAGTTCCTTCACGCCATCTGGATTGAAAACATCAGGATCGATTGGATTTCGAACAATTTCAATCAGCTGACGCGGATAGTTCAAGTCGTTCGAAACAAACTCAGCCAGGTCATCGCTGGGCGAAGTAATTACATCGGCAGAGCGCATCGCCACCCGCTCGAGCATCGCCACGAACTGATGATCGAAGGAAGGATGAACGCTATGCAATTTTTCAGCGATAAATTTCGAATGTGGCGTATAAAGCCGAATCAAGAGAGGAGCGACCTTCGTCACCGCGGGCATTAATCCTTCTGCCAGCAGTTCAGGTGTATCAACTACATCGAACGGATTCTTGCTGTGAAGCTCGAAGAATTTTTCCCACAAACCTGCAGTCGTTCTGAGGACATATCGACTGTATGGCATGCACATCGAAACGGCACCCAGGTCGCCTTCCACAGCATAAGGCTCAACTCGATGAACGCGGATTCCTTCCACGTCTACGGTTTTTGCCGGACCCTCAGCCAGTGCCACGACTTCGACGTCATGACCAAGGTCGCGCAGACCATGCGCCAGATGTTTCGCAAAAGTGGCGATTCCGCCCCAGCCGGTATCGGGTGGATATTCCCGGGAAATCAAACAAATTCTCATGGCGCTTATTTTACCGCTGCCTCTTGTAATCGATATTGAGACGAATCTCAGTAACCACGCAGATTAGCCTCGTAGAACAGAGAAACTGGACTGCCGAGCGGTGCAAAATGACAATCGAATCAATATGAAGTCTTGCTACAACTTCGATTTTCCGCATGGCGTCGAGTTCTTGACGAACTCGTTGTATGATGTGTTGTCCGCAAAAGCGCGCATTCAATGAGAAGAGTTTTACTTACCGTTCATAAATTTTTCCCTGAACACAAGGCAGGGACTGAAGTCCTGACGCTCAAAGTCGCGCAGGGCTTAATCGCACGCGGCTACGAAGTGCTCGTTGTTACTGCCAATCCACCGGATATAGACGCTCGTCACCCGAGCGCTGAAGAATACCGGGAATATGTCCACGAGGGCGTCAACGTCCACTCTATTGAAGAAGGTCTACGGCTTAAAGGTTACACATTCAAGCACGAATACTATCACCGGGCCATCAAAGAACATTTCGATCAGCTGCTTGCCCGGTTCAAGCCTGATCTGGTGCACATCTTCCACGCGCAGAATCTGACCAGTTCCATAATTGATTCATGCGAAGAAGCGCGAATACCGATTGTTTCGTCGCTGACTGACTTCTGGTTCGTTTGCCCCGTAGTGCAATTGAAACGCCCTGACGGTGCGCTCTGCCGCGGACCGAGCCCGGGCGCGACAAACTGTCTGACTTGCTACACGCCTGAGCTCATTCCGCCTGCGGCACAACTACTCGAAGCGGTGGGAAAGAAGCTGCCGGCAGTTGGAAAGGTCGTAGATAGCCTGCCCAAGCCGATTCAGTCAGTCTGCGCCGGGGCTTTGCAATTAGGCTACTCGGCGGCGAAGATGCCCGCTGCTGTTCGAGCTACCACCGATCGCCCTGAAGCGCTGCGCATCGCGGCAAACAAGAACAGGGCGATTATGGTTCCAACGAAATTGATGCGCGATATATTCGTGGAAAATGGCATGAAACCTGAGCTTTTACACCATGTTCCATTCGGGCTGGATCAGTCTAATTTGAAAGGACATCAAACAAAGACTCCTGCCGACGTCCTGCGCATAGGCTTTATCGGCACTATCTTCGAGCACAAGGGACTGGATTTGCTGATTAAGGCATTTCAGAAATTTCCTCCAGAAGCCCCGGCGGTTCTGCAAATCTATGGCGACATCAATCAATTTCCTGAGTACGGCAAAACAATAACGGCTCTCATAAACAGCAAACCGGACAACATTCAACTGCTCGGCACTTTTCCAAACGCTGAACTGGGACGGATATTGGACAACATGGATGTGCTTGTAGTGCCCTCACGCTGGTACGAAAACACTCCACTTGTGATTCAGTCGGCGCTGGCGACCAAAACGCCTGTGATTGCCACTAATCTGGGCGGAATGTCTGAACTGGTCAAGCATGAACAAAATGGTCTGCTGTTTGAACTGAACGATTACAATTCGCTGCACACGCAGCTGGCGAGGCTCGTGGACAATCGTTCCATCCTGAAACAGTTCATGGATAACATTCCGCCTGAACGAACGATAGAAGCAATGGTTGACGACATCGAAGGCATTTATGAAAAGGTTTTGAAGTCAGACGGTACTGTTACGCCAGAGTCGGAACTGAACCGGTCGGTGGTATCATAACGTCCTTATGAAATCACTAGTAATTGGCGGAAACGGATTCATCGGCACAAACCTCGTAGACGGCTTGCTCCGCAAGGGTCACGCGGTGCGCGTTTTCGACCGTTATCCGAGCCGCTTTCGCGAGCCGAATCCGGCGGTTGAGTATGTAGTAGGCGATCTCGGCAATCACGGCGAAGTCGCGGACGTGGTCCAGGGCGTAGACTTCGTTTTTCACCTGGCTTACACGAGCCTGCCGCACACAAGTAACGAAGACCCTGTTTACGACATTCGCTCGAATGTTGTCGATACAGTGCAGATGTTGCAACAGTGCAGTGCCGCAGCAGTGCGCAAAGTAATCTTCATTTCCTCTGGTGGCACCGTATATGGTATCCCGCAGAACACTCCTATTAAGGAGGACGACGCCACCGATCCGATTTGCTCCTACGGCATCACAAAACTCGCTATAGAGAAGTATCTCCACCTGTTTCATCGATTGCATGGGCTCGATTACGTGGTCGCCCGTATATCCAATCCATATGGCGAACAGCAGAATCCCGACGCGAAACAAGGCGCTGTCACGGTGTTCCTCGGCAACTTAAAACGAGGCAACCCCATAACTATCTGGGGCGACGGCGAGGTTGTTCGCGATTACATCTATATAGGTGACGCAGTGCAAGCGCTGGTCAAGTCAGCAGACTACCAGCCCGGACCGGATCAGCACCGAGTCTTCAACATCGGCGCCGGGCGCGGTTATTCGTTAAATCAGTTGATCGCAGCAATGCGCGGCGTTGTCGGTAAAGATATTGACGTTCGTTACACTCCGGGACGAGTCGAAGACGTACCTTCGAACGTGCTGGATATAAGTCGGGCAACAGCAGAACTGGGCTGGAAACCGGAAGTGGAGCTGGAAGAAGGGCTTACCCGAACCTGGGAATGGCTGAAGACACTTCAGCTGGCCTGAACTTAAACATTGATTCCGCAACATTAGAATTGCCAAGTTGACCTTTTCAAGTTGTTAGCGGACAATCAGGCGTTGTTGAAACCAAAGGAATTACTGGCAAGAAATGATTCTTGATCTGTCGATAATCGTGGCGGTCTATAACGAAGACCCACGCAATCTTTCCCTACTGATTGAACGACTCCGAACGGTCATCACAGGCGACGGGCTCTCCTACGAAGTAATTTTTGTAAACGATGGCAGCAAAGCCCCAACGAGCAAAGCGCTAAGGGATATTGCCGCGCAATATGATTATGTAAAACTTATCGAACTGTCCAGAAATTTCGGACAGCAAGCGGCGATCACGGCCGGTATCGATCATGCCGAAGGTCAAGCCGTGATTAACCTTGACTCAGATTTGCAAGATCCGCCCGAACTGATTCCAGCCATGGTTAAGCGCTGGCGCGAAGGATACGACGTTGTATATGCACAACGTTCAAGCCGCAGAGATAAACTCGGCAAGCGATTACCCGCTTATATCTTCTATCGACTCTTAGGTTCCGTTTCGTCGGTACACATTCCGTGGGACACAGGCGACTTCCGTTTGATGGATCGCAAGGTCTGCAACGAGCTAAGAAATATGCCCGAAAGGTCACGTTTCTTGCGCGGTCTGATTCCGTGGTTGGGCTTCAGACAAATTGGCATTCCAATTGACCGTGACGCTCGCGAAGTGGGTCAGAGCACCTACACTCTGAAGAAGCTTATCAATCTGGCTCTTGATGGCATACTGGCATTCAGCGTAGCGCCACTATATTTGGTGCCGATCGTTGGTGGTGTAATGTTTGGAGTTGGATTGCTGGCACTGCTCGCCTGGGCAGTCACGCATTCATCTTCGCTGCTTCAGCTGGACAGCGCCTGCATTATCGCCTCGATAATTACCGTGGCGGGGTTGCAAATTCTCTGCACCGGAGCAGTTGCAATCTACCTTTCCAAAGTACTTGACGAAGTGCGCGGCCGCCCGACATACGTTGTTGCTCACAGACTCGGTCTGGCGTTTGCACGCTCAGGCGAACAATCCAACTTCGAAAGAGCATTGCTCGATCAAACTACCTGATCCCATCGGGACCACTCCTGAGAGACACAGATGCACTTGCTTGTGATCGGCGGCACCGTCTTTCTGGGCAGACACATCGTGCTGGAAGCGCTCGCTTCCGGGCACAAAGTGACCACTCTCAATCGCGGCACGCACGTTTTGCCGGAGCAAGAAAACGTCGAAAAACTCATCGATGACCGCGAAAAAGATCTGGACATCCTCGCCGGTCGCAAATTTGATGCAGTCATAGATGTTTGTGGATACAAACCGGAAGTAGTTGCTCAGTCAGCAGAGATTTTGAAGAATGCCGTCGAGACATATTTATTCGTCTCAACGATCTCTGTTTACGGCTCCTTTGAAAAAATCGGATTGAACGAAAGCGATCCAATCAAACATACAACGCTGAAAAAGCCCGGCGACTACGGCACTTTCAAAGCAGACTGCGAAAAGGTCTTGCAAGAAATAGTTCCAGAAAAAGCACTGATTGTCCGACCTGGCTTAATTGTCGGTCCCTTCGATCCGACGGATCGCTTCACCTATTGGCCGGCACGAATCGCCAGAGGCGGCAAGGTTGTGGCGCCCGGGAAACCCGACGCCGCCATGCAATTTATTGACGTACGAGATCTGGCCCGATGGCTGATCGAACTGACGGAGAATGGAGAGCGTGGAATCTACAATGCCACGGGACCGCGCCAGAGACTGACTCTGGGTGAGTTTCTCGAATCCAGCAACCGAGCACTGAACGGCAACTGCGAGTTCATCTGGTTAGATGACGAGATTCTGGAAAACGAAAAAGTGCAATCATTTGCTGACCTTCCGTTTTGGATTCCTGCATCCTCAGCCGAGTACGCTGGATTTCAGCAGATTGACTGCAGTAAAGCGTTCAACGCAGGACTGAAATTTCGACCTCTTGAACAAACTGTCAGGGACACCCTGGCATGGCATCATGAGCACCGTTCGGACCGTTCAGACCGTTCAAAAACCAAGCCGTTAGCCGTAGGTATCAGCCCTGAGCGCGAACGAGAACTGATCGAAAAGTACCATTAACGAGCAGCGGCAATCTCCACCTGCATGCCATCGACCCACTTCTTGTCCTCGTCTCCATAATAGAGATAAGCCCGACTTGCTGGACCGGTGTAGGTGCCAGGAATCGCAGCAACCAGGCTGAGCGGCACCTCGACTTTCGCATTGCCGGGCAAGGTGCGCCAGTAGAGCACCACTTCGCGACCGCGAACTTCGTACGCATCAATGACGCTCTTCTTAACGAGTTCCTTCAACTGTGCGTGGCGCGGTTCCAGTCCGCCGGGCAGACCAACTATGGCAATTGGCGTCGGAACGACCTCGTTGCTATTGTTGGTTACTGTCACGTTAGCCTCGGTCGCCGTACCTTCTGAAACGTGGTCCTGCGCTAGCTTTGTCACGATGTCGAGTTTGCAATCTTTGGATGACGCAGGTGTGAGCGCGTTGTATTTCGCTGCCACCGAATATGGCATCACACTTCCATTCTGCATCGTCAGCTCGATTGTATGTTCACCAGGAGGCAACTTCGAACAAATGTCAGAAAGCTTGATTGCGCCCTGACTTGACTGATCGAACGACACCCAGTCACCGACAACATTTCCATCAACAGCGACCCGAACCTTACCCGGTGCCTTGGGATGAGCTCGCAGCTGATCATATTTGACAATGGCTCGCAACGCCAGAACTGTTGCCTGAGTAGAACCGTATCGACCAGCTTTGCAAGAGTCAGCAAGGAACTTGATGCTTTTCTCAACGTTGGCGGCATAGGCAGGATCATGCAGCCAGGCAAGCACAGACAGTGCTGTTCCTTCCACAGTCAGAGATTGGCCACTGCTGCCGACAATCGAGCTTGTTATACCGTCAATACTTCCGTCTGGCTTTTGTTTAGCAGCCAGCGCATCCATCAATTTCTTTGCGGCTGATTTGTCGCCAGAGAGATAGAGTGCATTAGCAGCCAGGGCAACCACGTACATGTTCTTACTTTCGCTAGCGGCACTCTTGATTGACGAGAGTTCCAGCGACAGGTCAGAAGCAGGCTGTCCGCATTCGAGCAACGCCCAGAGAATGTATGCGTTTGAGCAGTCTTTGTCCTCGATCCAGGTGTGCAGAGCTCGGCGTTTGCGAGTGAATCCACCCTTTCCATCCTTTTGCTTGAGCAGCCAGGCACGCGTGGTGGAAATCATATTCTGGTCGACATCACGAACCTTCTGCATATCCGTAAAGTGAAGCAATCCAAAAGCAGTCAGAGCTTCATGTCCCGGATTCTCTCCAAACCATTCATAGCCGCGATCGGGGCACCAGAATCCGACAAGTTTCTTGTATCCATCGTCCAATTTCTGACGCGATACTTCAACCAGTTTAGGGTCGACATTCGTATGCGACAAGAAATACTGTTGCGCCATAGTGAGCGGATAACTCGTCGAACTCGTCTGCTCGAAGCATCCGTAGGGATCTTGAATCATGCGCTCCAACGCCTCTGTGAGATTCGCAAGCGGAGTTGGAAAAACAGAAGTGTTCGTGGAGAGGCTTCCAGGCACAAGTGCTTGAGGAATTGTAATTATATGTTTTACTGTTTTATTCGGTTCGAGCACCCCTGCAAACGTCGTTTCGATGGGAAATCCTTTCGATTTCACCGACAATTTGCGCAGTACTTTGTCCGAAAACAAGCCTGTTTTTGCAACGAGTGTCAGATCTTTCAACTCGTTTCCGCTGTTGACGTCAATCGGCTGAATCCAACGCACGCGCTGCCCGGCGGCAATCGCAGAATTACTTTTCTGCAGTGCAGCCAGCTTTTCAACACCAGCAAGCGAAACGTCCACGCCGACATCGGAAAAGTTCTCCGCGGTTGCATTGACGAGGCTAATCGGCAAAAGAATATGGTCGCCTTCAGTCACTTCCAGAGGCATTTTGGCTTCAGCGTAGAATGGTTGAACTGATTCCAAGCCTACATTGGCAGCACCAACTGCGCCATCACCAGTAAACCCGTCAGCGAACACTCTGAAGGTCGTAACACTATCGTTCAAGCCAAACTTTACTTGAGCTTCGCCGGTTTTGGCATCGGTTTTAACTCCGGCATTCCAATACAATGTCTCGGCAAAATCAACGCGGTCGTTTGGTTTTCGATCTGCTCGAACCTGATGGGCGAACTCGCGTACAAACAAATTGGGAGCCCAGGCTCGTTGTCTGCGAAAATCCTGCTCATTCAATCGCGCCAGTTTTCCTTCCATGACGATCTTGTTGGCAGCCTTGTCACCGGCAGCCCATGCCTGTTGCGGTTTTGCTTGAATAAGATCCAGGTTGACTTCTTCATCTTTTCCAACCGCACTCTTCGGAACAGACGCAGGAGCTCCAGCAGCAGGCATCCCAGCACCATGCGCAGCGCCAAGCACCCCAGCACCATGCGCAGCGGCAAGCACACCAGCACCACGCAAACCGTTGACAGCACCAGGAACAACCGGAGGCGGAGCGGGAATCAAACCACCGCGCCTCGGTTGAATAAGGGCGCCATCTTCCTCAAAACACACGGCTCCAAATGACACATCAGGCGCATTTCTTTTAGCGGCGAGCATAGTACGCCCTTTATCGCCATACTTTTCAACAAACTTGGCTAGACTCATTATGGCGAAACGGCGCCATCCCTGAGTGCCCAGCAAAAGATCGGTCGCCAGGGGCGCCTTTGGGTTGGTGGAATCGAGGTAGACTGCGGCATCTGCAAGGTCTTTAACTTCAGGCTCGAGAAACACCATTACAGGTAAACGAGGAGCTTTCTCACGCTTCTCCACCATCTCCAGAACACTATCATCGGTTACCGTGATACCGACTACTGTAGAAACTGGCTTTCCATCAGCGTCAGTGGCTTTTACTTTCAATTCAGCATTGTCGCCCGGGATATAGGTCTTCTTATCAGAAGTAATCGTGATATTGAGCGGATGCGCAGGCTCGCGAAAAACAAGCCGTTCTGCAAGAGGCGCTCCTTTCTCGTCCCATACGGTGACAGTGAGAACGCCATCGATATTGGCCGGCACATCAAACTGAGTCGAATGTACAGAAGAACCGGAGCCGCCCGAAGAAACTTTGTCGGCTGCTACTTCAACTTCGCGCTTGGACAGGGTAACCCGATAATTTTTCTCAGTACAACCAACGCGAACCGACACCGGACGGTTCTTTGCGAACACATCGCTATCGGAATGAATAACTGCACCAGCAGTCTTGACTTTGGGCAACGGATATTCAGTCTTGATTCCGGCGGGCGATGAGATCTTCAGAAAGTAATCTTTGCCAGCCTCAGGAGCAAATTCAAAACGCCCTCTGCCCTCGTGTTCTGTCTTGAACTCCGCCACTTGCACAGGCACACCAAGCTGTTTGCACATCAACTGACCTTGAAGATCTGCCGGTTTACCATTAGGTTGATTTGCCTGCAGATAAACACGATTTTTGAAACCGGCAAGAAGATCGCCTCCCTCCGGAAAAATCTGCAAATCAACTGTTTGCAGAAGAATTGGAATAGTCTTAGCGGCGGTCTCGACCACTCCACCATCAGCTATCACAAGCGCAAGAGTTCCTTCTCCGCGAGGAATCTGACGCGGCAAATCAAAACTGACCGTGCACAAGCCCTTCTCATCGACAGTCGCAGTACCACCATCAATCTCAATCCCATCGACACGGGCAGTGACGTTTACCTTTGCGCCCTGTGGCACGCCACCCTCAGCTCGTTTCACATCAAGTGTGGCAGTAACCTTCTCGCCGGGGCCATATCCATCTCGAAGAAAGGTTATCTGTGACTTCAGGCGCGGAGCCCGATAATCGCGAATATCAAATTTACGCTCAGAGGGCGCATAACCGTCAAAAGGATAGGTGACGCTGACCGTATATTCACCGCCAGCTTGTCCATTTGGCACTTCCCAACCAAAACCCCAGACACTATCCTGCGACGGCACAGAACTCGCAACGAGAATGTCCCCTCGCGAACCTTTTATTTGCACTGCGGCAGTGGCTATTGTGTCCGCCGGCAAAGGTTTGTGGTTATGAGCGTTTAACAGCACGCCACGGACGTACACTTTTTCGCCCGGATGGTAAATAGGTTTGTCTGTGCTGACAAAGGTTTGATAGCGTTCTGCTCCGCCAAGTGTCTTAGTACGAGCGTCTTCGTCGTGTGCTTTCATGGCGCGGCCTTTGCCTCCCGCAGTGTGCGTGTGAACGGGCGAATTCGCCAGAGTTCGACCAAGGGATACCATCCAACAAGCCATGACACCAAACGCCATCCAAAGCCAAATCCATCGGCGAGCCATATTCGGTCCTCCCCTAAACACGCGACCAATTTCGCGAATAGCGTGATGGTATCACGGTGAATTCGCCTGAATGTACCGGGAATATCCTAGTTTGTCGTCAGGGTGGAGAGCTGTTTCCGTTAGTATGTTTAACGCCGAAAATCTTAGCAACAGTACTTGCAATCGGTGCCGCCGGCGATTTTGATTCTGCAACCTTAGTGAACCAATGTCTGAAGCGAAACTCCGGCGATTCAACGAATAGCAGGTCGTAAAGCATCTTGTCATAAGAGGCGACCAGCGCTTCGGAACGCTGCACAAAGTCATGCATTGCCATGGCGCGCGCGGCGGCTCGTTCTTCGCTTCTATAATTGTCGATTGCAGCTCGATAGATGTCTTCCAACTTGCCCATGACACGTCGACGGCAATGACTCTCGTGCACAACGCGACAGCCGGAAATACCAACTTTGAGACGCAGTGCTCGGTCCTCAAACAGCTCCAAAACAGCATTTACACTGGCTTTAACATCAAATGGTTTGACCAGGACTGCATCCTCACCGGCTCGCATATACTGCTCGCATCCCGGATCTGAATTGGCAATGACAGCTCGCTGACAGGCCATTGGTTCGAGCCATGAATAAGGAACTCGCTCAGATCCCGGAGCTACCAGCACGTACTGCGCGGACCGCAAAAGATCGGGAAGCAGCTGATGATATGCTCTTGTGACAATAACAGGATTGTGCTCACCTAGAAGCCCTTTCACAGATTCTTGCGCATGATGTTCGTCATCATCGCTGGTTATGTCTTCAGCCAGGATAAGGAACGGGATCTCGTGATTTTGATGATTGACGCCTTTGATCACATCGCACATATACTTGTGTACGGCTTTATCACGGACTTTCCCGACGATAACCAACTTTCGGTCTGAATCTTTGGGCATAGCCATAGCACCATATACGGTGAAGCGATCCATATCGATCGGGTCAGCGACTATGTCCACTTTATCCGGGTTGCTCGGAACTAAAGCAGCAGCCAGCTCCTTAGTCGGTGAGTAAATTTTTTCCGCCATGTTCAAGGTCAAATCAGAGAATTGATTTACCAATTCACTGTCGAGCGAAAACGCAGATTTTGCGCCTATGCTCTCCTTGTCGTAAAGAGATTGGTTTTGTTGCAATCGAACTACTACCGGCACCATCCCCGAAATTGAAGGCAAGAGACCATCCCACAAAATATTGGGAATATCAAGCACCTCGAAAGGACGCTGAGCATGAGCCTTTAAAAATGCCTTCCAGAGCGCAGATCGACTGCTCCAGATAGTGAGGACGTTGGGCGTCGTCTTGGGCACGACCTTAAGCTGCACCAGCTTCTGATCGACGAGAACCCGATGCACCCGCATTCCATCCTGAATTGTTACCGATTCAATTTCGGCCGCCAGGGCAAAGATTTCTACTTCGTGACCAGCAGCTTTCAAGCCCATAGCAAGCTCATAAGCACGAGTGGCGCCGCCATCCCAACCAAAGTCGGGTGGAAAGCTGGCACTGATAATTCCTACTCGCATCGCCTTACTCAACTCGCTCTCAACTCGCCGGCAGCACTAACACATCATAAATTTCTACGACCGGAAGTGGAATGAATTGCTTCACTGCCAGCGTTTGGCGATCGACAACAGCCATTCCCGCTTTGGCTTCTTCCGCTTTGAGCATGTCGACCCGGCGTGATTGACTGAGACCAACATAAAGGTTCTGTTCCCCAAAAGACAACCCGCGCGGATACTTACCCTTGAACTCAACACTTTTGACCTCACCGTCGCGGTCAACAAGCAGTTTCTGCGCATATGAATCACAGATGCATTTGGTGCCGTCCGGCAAGAGTTTTGGTGAATGAGGTTGTGACAACCCCTTCCACAAGATCTCACGCGTCTGCACGTCAGCTACAAGCCCATTCTCCTTGTAGTTGCCTTTCCACTGACGGTGCCAATCGAATTCACCAAACGCCGAAACGACTAGCTTGCCATTCCAGTTATCCAGGCAGTTGAGATGCCACGCGTCGCCAGAGCCGGGGAAAGTGATACGTTCCGTAAGCTTGCCGTCTTCTGTCATAACGCAAATCTCGTTGGTGACAGTCGACACGGCGTAGAATTTCCCATCAAAGAAACGGATATCGTGAATATCACCGACTTCCGTGTTGACTCGATAAGACACTTCGCCATCACTATTGATTTGACCGATGCGGGCATGATCGTGTGAAACATAGGCAAAGTGTAGAATGCCGTCGTTGAGCCAGAGCCCTGTGATTGAGCCGCGGCTGACGCGATCGATGACGCCGTCATGAAACAGGTACATACCGCGGTCGTGCTGAGCTGAGACAAGCACTACATCAGGAACGTCTTGATATGTGCCGACGCGCTCGATTGATTTCTCAGCGAGAGCCTTAACTATAGGCATATTCTACGCAAAGGGCGGGGTTGCAACCTCGAAAGTATATCATCACCGGGAGCTTGAGCCAGAAAGTGCAGGGATCTGTTTGAGCTTCCGGCTCCGCTGCAATTCGGTTGTCAGCCATGCGCTTGCCCTCGCCGAGCCCGCCGTGCGATAAGGCTCAACTTCGCTGAACTTCGCGCACACTGTCGGGCGAAGCAGCTTCTTCTGATATACATCAGCTAGAGTCCGATTCTGCACCATGTTGTAATGAAGCAGCAGCCCCTGCCAGGCAGCGATAACCGCCCCCGAATCAGCACCGCAAACGGTCTCCGCTGTCTCTTCTCGACACTTCATAGCTGATTCAGTCAATTTGTTGTCAGCCGCAACCGTGGCAGCGGAGTCAGGTTTCATCGGCTTTGACCCCCGCGCCGCTAGCTCGTCGCCAACTGCCATCAGCTCAATGAATCGCTTATCGCCACAGCTTATGTTTGCGCTCTCGGTAGCATCAGGCTTCGGAGTGTTAGGAGTGCTCAGCGACTTCACTGTCTTTAAAGCCTTGATGTAACTATTGGCAGCTTGCGAAAAATGCCCCTGCGCCATTTGCTCCTCGCACTGACGCAACGTGCCGTACCAGTCACTCATCGCTGAAGCAGGTGCTTTCGGCTGACGCGTAGCAGTCTGAGCTAACGCGCTCGACGCGCAAATGTAGTGAGAAAGTGTCGCCAGAGCAGAGAGAGCCAAAACTCGCTTCATGCAGGATTGTAAGCAACCTGACTGGCAGCAGCAACAGCTCCGCAAACTTCTTCGGAAACAAACGTCGTGCGAACAATCTGCTCAGCCAGCTGCGCTGCCTGAACGCGCAATTCGGGCACTGCGATTGTTTCCCACAGTTGTCCCTTGCGCAGAACACCAATCGTGATGATCGATTCTGAGCGAGTACCATTGGCGCGCACGGCATAGCCATGCTCGCTCAGTTGCAATCCCAAACCTAATTGATCAGGAACGACAGCCCCGCTTTCGATCAACCCTTTGATAAAACGATCGTCTGTGGTGCGCAAATCGATATTCGGTCCGGTGCAATTGATGATGCGTCGGTAAGTCGCAGTCTGAACACGTCTTGAGCGGCGCAAACGCATGGTTACTTCCACCGAGTTACCGGAAACGACTGCAGTCAACAATCGACCTGCCACTATGCGCAGTCTATAGTCTTCACGCATAGATTCAATCACCGCTGCTACCTCGGGAGCCATGCGATGGCGCAGAACTTCCCAGAGAGGACGCGCATGACGGAGGAAACGCTTCTTATCAGCGGTATCCATGCCGCTCCAGATCTTCTGCGTGTGCGGGCGCAATTCATTTACGACTAACCGCCAGTCAGCATCAGCTGACGCGTCAGCTTTTTCACAAGCGGCTCGTATGGTGCTGAACAACTCGCGCACCTTGGACGGAAACACAGTTGGGAGATTGCCGCCGACGGGCGTGCCCTCGATGCGATTGAAGATTCGATGCTTGTTGGGCATCAAACCGTGTCTGGAGATAGCAGTTATTATGCCCTGATGTCCAGCTGCTTGCAGCTGAACAACGAGGTCGACCATCGTCAAACCAGTACCGATCAAAAGAATATTGTCGTGTGTGGAAAGACCTTCCAGTGCTTCCTGCGCCCAGGGATTGTTGATGTAAGCACCGCTGTTAACGACCGCAGCATCTTCGACAACCAGCGTTGGTTGGAAGTGACCGGTAGCCAGCACCAATCTGTCGATTTCGATTACTCTTCCAGATGCCAACTTGAGATGTTTTTCGTCGCCGCTCAGCTCAACCGCTTCGTCATCGACAATCTCGACCTCGACGCCCTCGCCCAGAGCATTGAGAGTTTGTTGGAAAAACTCAGAGACATACTCGCCATAGATTTTGCGGGATACGAAAGCGGAAGGAGCTACTGCCGAATAACGCTGAGAGAGCCAGTTCAAGAAGTGGTCGCGATCTTCAGGGAGAGCACTCATGTCTTGTGCCGGTACATTTAGTAAATGCAAATCGCATTGAGTGTCATACGCCACACCCCGAGCAATTTTCTTCGTTTTCTCGACGAGGAAGATTTTGGCTGCGTTCTTTGTATCCTTGAGCAACTTAGCCAGTCGAATCGTGGCTAGCGTGCCACTAAATCCGCCACCAACAATCGCAATGTGCACTTTGTTTTTAGTCATTGATAGCCTGTAGTGAGCGAGGTCCCGATGTACGCAAAATTTCAGACAATTCATTGTTCAAAGCTTGTTCACCAGGCAGAACATCGTTCTGACTGAGCAAAGCAATCACTGCATCCACTTCTTCAGCAACAGTCATTTTGCTGGAGTCGAGTCTTACAGCTGGACGCTGCGGAGCCTGATACGGCGAATCGAAGCCGGTCACGGCACTAATCTGTCCAGCCGAAGCTTTACTGTACAAGCCTTTTGGATCGCGGCGCTGACACTCTTCCAACGGGCAAAATACAAAAAGTTCTTTGAAGTCCTGAGCACCGATTATCTCTCGCGCAATTTCGCGATCTTTCGCATAAGGCGAAATGCAAGCGGTGATAACGATGAATCCCGTATCGAGGAATAGTTTAGCTGTATGAGCGATACGACGAATATTTTCTGAACGGTCTTCCGGACTGAAACCGAGGTCGGCGCAAAGTCCGAAACGCAAATTGTCGCCATCTAACACAGCGACGCGGCAACCTCTTGCAAAAAGTGCCTTTTCCAACTCCTTAGCCAGACTGCTCTTGCCGGAACCGGATAAGCCGGTCATCCACAAAACAGCACCACGATGTCCGTTCAGCGCTTCATATCGTAGCCGCTCAACATAACCAGACTCATGACGCAAGTTAGGGTTGACCTTGAGACTGCGCTCTACACGCACAGGTCGATTATCGACGACACCAGCGGCCACAGTATCGTGGGTGGTGCAAACAACAAATTTTTCGATGATGGCTCCAGTAGCGGTGCGATCGAATGCGACCGGCTTGAAAGTCTTGATGATGACATCGGCGAAACCGCCGTTGGCAAGAATTTCACTGTCGCCGGATCGCTTTTCCTGTGTCGCCGGGTCAAGCAACTCTACCTTGCAAGGCACTTCGGCAGTACCCATTTTCAGCATATACTCAGCATCAGCCGAGTATGAATTGGATGAAAGCCAAGCCAGTTTCCCTCTGAACTCAGTGTCGATTTCAGGTGCATTATCAAGCAAGGAAATAACTTCGCCGCGCTCAACAAAAACCTGTTCGGTAAGCCGCAACGCGATGGATTCTCCAGCAACGGCAGACTCGACTCCGGTTTCACCAAACTTTTCGATCGCCTCAACGCGCGAAATTTTTCCTGACGGCGAAAAGAAGATCTCAGCGCCAGTTTTGATAGAGCCGGAGACAACCCGACCGGCAAACAATCTGTCGCCTTCAAACCTGTAGACATCTTGCAACAGCATGCGGAAAGGCTGATCCTCTTTTTTGAGGCTGCTCAATTTCTGCGATACGTCGATAAGTGTTCCAAGCAGCGGCTTTCCGACATACCAATCAAGTTTGGCGGTCGGAGTTGTGATGTTTTCGCCAGCCAGAGCGCTGATTGGAACAATTTGTTCGCAGGTGATTTCCTGCTGTTCAATAATT
The DNA here is from genome assembly GCA_003963305.1 of Candidatus Melainabacteria bacterium. Taxonomy (NCBI): domain Bacteria; kingdom Bacillati; phylum Candidatus Melainabacteria; species Candidatus Melainabacteria bacterium. The sequence continues at coordinate 218,121 of RXJR01000024.1, forward strand.
TCTCTAGTCTTCTTGCAGACGTCTTCAAAAACAGTCTGGTCATATTTGATCTGATCGACTTTGTTGAGCGCGACGATAACGCGACGCACACCCAGCATGTTGAGAATCTTCAGATGCCTTTCAGTCTGGGAGCGAACCCCCTGGTTGCCGTCCACTACCAGAATGCCGAGGTCAGCTTCAGAGGCGCCGGAGGTCATATTTTTGAGAAATTCAAGATGCCCGGGGGCATCGATCAATATGAACTTGTGACCGTCAAACTCGAAGTTAACGCGAGTGGTATCAATGCTGATGCCTTGCTCCTGCTCTTCCTGCAGAGCATCGAACAAAAATGCTGGTTCGAATTGCAAACTCTTATCTGAGCAGATCTTCTCAACGTGAGCGATTCTGTCTTCGGGCACTCGTCCACACTCGAGGAGAATGCGACCGAGCAATGTCGATTTACCATGGTCAACGTGACCAACGACTACGACTTTGTGCAACTCCAGTTCCGCAGCGGCTTCCACGCCCATTACATGTAACCTCCGCTTCTCAGCTTTTGCATGGCATAGGTATCAACCTTGTCCTGCGCTCGTCCCGCGCGTTCGCCGGTTTTTGTAGTTCTCAATTCTTCAATGATTTCGTCCAGATTGCTGGCAGTCGAATCGATTGTGCCGGTGCATGGTGAGCATCCCAAGCTGCGATACCGTTTACCATCTTTTGAAAAGTAAAGCGGCATGATGTCGAGATTTTCGCGGCGAATGTATTCCCAGACATCCATCTCTGTCCACTGCAACAGCGGATGTACTCGCAAATGAATGTTTTCAGGAACATGCATGTTGTAGTAGTGCCAGATTTCGGCAGGCTGCTCTTTGTAAGTCCAGGTACCGCTTTCAGGACGTGGTGAACAGACTCGTTCCTTGCCGCGCGAACCTTCTTCGTCACGACGAATACCCACCAACAAAGCTTGAATTTTGTGGTCTTTGATTGTGTCAAGCAAAGCCTGAGTCTTGAGAGCGCCGCAGCAAGTAAGCCGTCCCATACCGGGGTTCATGCCTTCCTCGAGAGCTCTCTTGTTCGCACCGACGATCAAACGCAGACCATGCTCTTTCGTGTAGCTGTCACGCCAGGTGATCATCTCCGGAATCTTATAGCTCGTGTCGATATGCACAAGCGGAATCGGCACATTGCCTAGAAATGCCTTACGAACCAGGTGCAGCAGCACCGTCGAATCTTTACCCATTGACCAGAGCAGACCGAGATTCTTAGTCCTGCTATAAGCTTCCCTGATGATGAAAATGCTTTCGTTCTCGAGGGAGTCGAGGTAGTCGCTCATATATGTTTAAGAAGTCCTACAGTAACCGTTTTTCGCCGATCAAAACCAGCCGGAACCCAGTGAACCACAGGGGCAGGGGCATTTCAAGTGACGCTTGCCGAAATTGTAGCTAATTCAGGCTCAACGCCGTTCTGTGCTGCGTCTTGCCCTACCCACCAGAGATAATTGGTGCTTAACAAAAGAGCCGCAAAAGTTAGGTGAATTTTACTTTGACCGACTGAGCTGGCTGCGCCATTTCGACAACACCGCTCGCTCCAATCCAAAACCGAAACCACGTTGCTCGATTGTAGAAATAAACTCTTCGGCGCTGTGAATCGGCACTATTTCACCCTTTGGAGGAATAATGATGAAGAGCTTGCTGAAGTCATATGTATTGCAGACAACACCTCGCGATATATCTTTCAACTGGTTGTTCTGAATCTCCATTCGTTCAGACACGACACCACCTTTGATATCACGACTCTTCAGGGTCAGCTGCAACATAGGCTGAAAGTCCCAAACTCCGTCAAATAGCGGCGCCCACATAACATAGCGGGGGCAGTTAGCAAGAATGATCGAATCACCCGGGCGGAATCGCCCGGCGTTGGCTTTCAACGAATCCTGAATCACCTTCTGGGTGTACCAGGACAGTATCCAGGGCTGTGCATAGCCTCTGTCGGCGATGAAACTGAGGGCCAGCATGGGCAGCAACACAGCCGCAATGACGAGTGCCTGAACTGCACTGCCGGCTTTTGCACCAAGCATCCTCAAAATCAGGGCAATAAAACCGGCAGTGGCGATGGCGATACCCACCGCGGCGCCTTCATTGATGCGATTTACCAGAGTCTGGAAAGTCGGGAAGTATTCCGGATTCAAACCAAAAATCGTATACGAGAGTACGACAGTGATGAGCCCGAGCGGCAGAAGAATGGTCGGCTGATTTTTATCATCAGAGAGTCTCAAAAGCCCCCACATTGCCGCCATCAAGACAGCAGCAGCAATCCCGAACGTGGTCCACAGGGTCTTACCGGAGGTGTATTCATAGGCGCGCGCACCGACCTCGGCAAAATACTGCACCGAATACGGTGGACAATTGATACGCACACCTTCAACGACTACATTGATAATGTTGCGCAGATCGAAGTGCACCGCATGAACCTGTGCCGGTCCCAGCATCGGCGCAATCACACGCGAGTAGATGAGCAGAGGAATGACAGAAAGCGCAAAAGGCAAACTCACCAGCGTCGCTCGCTTGAAAGCTTTGAGTGCATCATCCGAACGAAGGAAAACGATATAAGCGAAAAAAGCGTTCAACGATACCAGTGGTAAAAAAGTTTCATAACAAAAAATAGACAGAAGGAAACAGACAACCGACCAGCAGTGATAACTCAGCTTTCCTTGAATAGCGCCCTTTGTGGTCAAAGCCAGACTGGCCATAGACAGCGCCAGGCTGACATTTTCGGAGCTGCAAGTCGACCAGTAGTGAGTAACATCGTGATTCGGATAGGCAATCAAAATCAATCCTGCCACCAGAGATAGTGCAGGCTTGCGGGTAAGATCGCACAAAGCAACGTAGAGCAAAAATGCAGAAGCTATCTCAAGCGCCGCATTAACAAGGTGATAGCCGATGGGCTTCAAACCAAAAACGAAAAATTCCACGACGTAGAAAAAGGCTTCCACCGGTCGCACTATGACACGCGGATCGCTGAGAAGGTATTGATGAAAGGCCGAAAAGAATGACTTAGGTCCCCACTGAATCAGGTTCAGCGTGATCCAGTCATCCAGATAAAAGCCGACTTTGTTTACAATCGGTCCAAAACAAACAAATTCAAAAGCAATAATCAGAGCCAGAGCGATTAACAAATGCCATCGCTTCATAAAATCGCCGAGGGTCGTAAGCCCATTCTTTGAGCCACTTTCAGCTGGCTCTGCCGGCGCGTTTTGTTCATCGTTCACAGCCGTCATCACGGCTCGAATCTAGCAGAAGAGCGCTTCCGACAACGCCTGTTGTGTATAAAAATTTTGCCACAATAGGATCACTATATCTATGAACCTATTAGTCTATGTCTGAATACCTATCGACCGGGGCGCACCGTTCTGACCAGAGTTTTCGTCGAGCCGAAAGTTTCGGAAGCTGATACCAATGGTCAGCCTGGCTCACTCAGCCACTCACCAGAGCACGCACAAGCCACGTCTGCAAAAGTAGCTACGGTAAAAGCGGGACCGGCAGTGCCGACCAAAACGAGAGTTCTATCAGCATTCACGCTATCGCTGATGGCATTTGCAGCCATCAATGCAGGAATAGCGTACACGCCCTATGCGAAAATAAATCCCGATGTCTCATCTTACCGAGGCTGGAGCTGGTGGACGGTCAACGACATCAGGAGCGCTTCCAGACCTGCAAATGTTGCACTGCTCGGGTCATCACTGATGGTGGCAGCGATCGCCGAGTGCGATGCAAATTATTTGAAACATTCACTCGACCTGGCGACCTATCGCGGTGCCAGCTATCTGGACCATACTTTGAGCAACAAATTAGGTGGCTCATTCAACACGATGAATATTTCGGCACCCGGACAGATGCCTTCTGATGCTTACTTGACCCTGAAAGCTGCGCTCAAGGAGGGCATGAAGCCCTCCATCATCATTTACGGTCTGGCGCCCAGAGACTTTATCGACGGCACAATGCAAAGCCCGTCCGACACCGAAGCATTCAAGTTCTTGCAGCGTAGCGTCGATATAAGTGACTGCGGTTTGGATTATTACTCATCTCCATTCGGCAAGTTCGACTGGTTGCTGCAGCGATCGGTCAATCTCTATCGCATCTCGCAAGACTGTCGCCTGGCACTGGAAAAGTTTTCCCGACAATATCTGACTCACAACGGCATCTTCAATCTTCCTGAGCAGGAAGGCGCCGCCGGACCATTCGCAACTCGATTGAGAGCCCTGCTCCGCCCCTTCAATATCGAACCAGGGACATTTTTGGCCCTGCAAACAGTCAACAACCAAACATCAATGATTGACAATCGTCGTGACTACATGGACCGCTACAGAAATCCGGACCAACGCCTTTACAAAACACAGTTCAAGTTTCTAGAGCGCATCATCGACGTGTGCGACAGGGAAAATATCGAGCTTATTCTCGTGCAAATGCCCATCACTCAAGACAACGTTCAGATTCTCAAGCCGGCAGACTACGCAAAATATAGAGCCGATTTAAACCAATTCGCTACTGATAAAAAAATCGCGCTGCTTGACCTGTGTAAATTCGAACAATATGACAAGAGCGATTATCGAGACACTGTGCACTTGAACGGTTACGGCGGCAAAAAGTTCGTTGACAATCTGGTTTCCGCAATCAGCTCAGATGCCGCCCTTAAAGGCGCTTTTACGGCAACTGGCGAACGTTATGGCAATTCCGTGAGACTGGCGCAGTAAATTTGGGAATGTTAGAGTTACCGTTGAACCGGCTGACCGTTTCAGCATGTAATATGTACTGCTATCGGCTATCGGTTCCCTACAACTTTACACCGCTACCCTTACCATCAGGCGATACAAGGCATGTTTAGCAGTTCAAAGAAGCCACCACCAGATCCATCAAAGATAAAGTTGCCAAAGGCTTCCATCGCCCCAAACATGGCCGAATTGCAGGCGATGCACCAGCAAGCCGCCGAAACCGGGCGTGAAGTCGAACAAATCTGGGCGGAGCCTGATTCGACCAAGTCTTACAGCATGAGCGCCAAGTTCGAAAACGCTGCTCCAAGCCCCACATGGACCTTGTGGGAAGACGATGGCATGGAAGGAAGACTGGTCTGGAAATTTGAAACGTCTGATTTCGAGCTGGTCAACGACGTTGTCTGCATGCTCAAGAAGTCGAAACCAGCCACACCGGCAAATGAGACTCCAAACGAGCCGCAGCGCCCCCGTGACCCATTTGAAGCAGTCAAACCCCAACCGGTTCAACAAGCACCAGATCCATTCGGCGCACTAAAACCGCAGCACCAACAAAATCCATACCAGAGCCCTGCCTCTTATCAACCAGGCTACTTTACAAAACCAGAGCCTGTTAAGCCGGAAGCACCGCAGCAGCCGATGATGCGAAACCCATATCTGGACTCGTCCGCCGATGACTTAGGACCGACAGGGCTACCCATGCCCAAGCCTCTGATGCCTGCGAAACGTGAACCTGAGGGTGTATACGTCAAGGCAGAGAAGAAGTCCGACACAATCGAAGGCACACTGGCTGAAATGGCTGTTCCTCAGCTTTTACGGAGCCTTGTAACGAACCAGGCCACAGGCAAACTGGAAATCCTCGGCGAAGAAACAGTCGGCGAAGTATATTTCGAGCACGGCATGCCTAAACATGCCAGCACGCCGTCAGAATATGGCGACGGTGCCATCAAAGAGCTGGTCACCTGGGAGAAAGGAACATACGTCTTCACTCCGAACTCTCGCACTGATATGCGATCGGTGAATGAGACGCTGGAAAAGGTGATCACAGAAGGAGTCTTACTGCTCGACCAGAAACGACATCTGAAACGAGCCGGCCTGGCCTACGAATCGTATCTGATTCGCCTGCACAAAAATCTGAGCGATACAGAGCTGAAACTGATGCTCACCAAAGGCGCTCCTCTCGATTTTGAATTCCAACGTGATGTCTATCACTACTTGAGACACAAGCGCACCTTCACAGACCTCTTGCGCGACAAGCCCATGGATAGCACGAAGTGGACGGCGCTGCTTTTCAATTTCCTCTCTTGCGGTTTGATCGAAATCAAACAACCTGACGCGATCAAGGGTTCTGCTTTAGACTTTTTAGGTGAAGCAAGAGCGCAAGTGCAAGCGATTCACGAATCGTTCATTCGCCCGGAAACAGGCGTTTACTCGTATCCAGCCCTGATGTATTTCATGGAGTATGAACTGAACCGCTATGAAGCGTACAACTTTCCGCTCTCATTGATAGTTTTTGAAATCAAAAATCGTCGCGACGGCAGTTCTACATCAGACGTACTAACCAGTCAGGCTGCGGGAATTGCAGCGATGAGAATCGATCTGGTAAAACGACCACTCGATATCATCGGACACTTCGAAGCAGTCGACTACGGTTTGTTATTGCCGAATACCACTGGTTCTTCTGCTGCTTTCGTGGCTAACAGAATATTGGAAAGCTTGACTGCAACTCCGCTGATCAAAGGCGTTGACCGTAATTCTCTCGAACTCGCCTTCGGCATAGCCTGCTTACCCGCCGATGGTGATGACATGGAAAGCCTGGTCATGTCTGCCAAAGCTGCAAAAGCAAAAGCGAAGAGCGGACAGTTCCCGATCGTTCTGTCGCGCAGCAAAAAGAGTAATTGATTATGTCCGAATCAGCACAGCTAGAACCCGCTGAACTCGCACTGCGGCTGGGCGATCTGCTTGTTCGCACGGGAGTAGTGACACCGGAAGCGCTCGAAGATGCAGTCGCCCTGAGCGAAAAGATGCATATCCCACTCGAGCGCACGCTGGGCATGAACGGACATCTGAATGCAGATGGAGTGCAGGCAGCAATCACCTTGCAAAACATGCTCGACAGCCAGCAAATCAGCCTGGACAGTGCTGTAAAAGTGCTTGAACTGGTTGCATTTCAATCAATGGAGTTCAATACGGCGCTGCGCAAGTTGGCTCCAGGCGTTGAGAAAGCCCAGGGCAAGCTGACCAGTAAACTCGGCGAAATCATGCGACAAGCTGGAGTCGTAAATCCACGCCACCTTGACGAAGGGCTGCGTCAGAGCCTCAACACAGGGCTGCCTCTGGGCCTGGTTCTGATCGGTATGGGAGCAATTTCCAACCAGAATCTCCACTCTACTCTTCTGGCTCTTCGCCTCATTCGTGACGAGGTGCTGGATAGAGAATCTGCGATTCAGGCATTGAGAGTGGCGCGCTTGCAAGAAATCAGTCTCAAGCAAGCACTGGAAGATCAGAAAATTCGCACAATCAAGCTTCAATTCGGCGTCGGCGAGCTCTTCGTGTTGGCAGGATTCATGACTGAAGGTCAACTTCTTTCAGCGCAAGAACTCGAGCTTGTCGAAGACAGGTCTATTGAACAAGTACTTGTGGAGTGCGGCTACGGCACACCGCTTACCATCGAAGCGACGCTGCGCCTTCTCGATATGATCAAAAAAGGAACGCTCTTCGAAGACCAGGCGGCAAGCATCTTAAAGCGCATCAGAAACGTAAACACGCACGCTGAGATGAATGAGATATTCTCCAATCCTGGCGATTATGACGTTGAATCTCTGAAAACCGACCTGAATGACTTGCTCTTCATGACCGGTCTCGTTTCAGACGAGGATATTGAAGCAGCTAAGCCGCTAGCCGAGTCGAATAAGGTGCCCCTCGTACAAACGCTGCAGCAAGTTGGTGCGCTTGACCAGGCAACTGTTACTGCTATGAAAGACTGCAAAGAAGCCCTGGATGCCGGCATTATCTCCAGCGAGCAAGCCGTGATTGCAGTAGTTTATGCCAATGAGAATAAAACGAGCTTCACCGACACATTGAAAAAGTTCGGCTGGGCACCAACGGTGTTGATGAGCGAATAGCTGCAAGTGAGACCGGCTAAAGCGAATCTTGGTTGGCGGGCTTATGGGGCAGTTTTTGTCATCACAATTGCCGTCACGACTCTCTATCATCTGCTCGATGATGGCGTGAAAGTAGCATTGCTGTTTGACGGCAGGCATTATTTCGAATCGTGCCAGAGAATGACAGGATTGATTCTCGCACTGGTGAGCATGAAAGCGGATCAGGTAGCCGCGGCAGAACAATCGCTGCGCGAATATATCATGCTCGATGGTCCGGTGCTGCCGACACTGTTTGGCTCAGTCTATGCGCTTCTGGGGCGCATTCCAACCAGCGCTGACTGGACCCTCATTGTCTGGGTTCAAACTGTACTGCACGCGCTAGCGACTACACTGATCTGCAAGATCACTTTTCAGATGACACGCAAGCATGCTGTCGCTTTCACTTGCTGCGCGCTCTGGGCTCTGTACCCAGCAGCGCTCGTTGCGTCTGGAAGGCTGATGACAGAAAGCCTGGCGGTGGTTCTTCTGCTTAGCTTGCCACTGGCTCTGAGAGGAGCTATATCGGCACCGCGCACGGAGGAAAACCAGAGCGCTGACGAATCCACGAAAACGGACGGAAAAGCAGGCGAAGAAAAAGACGCGTCCTCCTCAAAAGTCACAACTCGGTCGATATTGAGTAAATTTGCCAGTCTAGCAGCCTGCAATCAATTTGGATTTGCGGCAGGCATTGTCTCAGGGCTTCTAATTCTGCTCAAACCAGGAATGATACCGTCGGTGGCACTATCGTGGCTTGCTTGCCTGGCTATGACGCGCGCCAGACTCGCCGTTGTCGTTTCACTTCTTCTCGGCGCAGGACTCTCAATCAGTCCCTGGATGCTCTATACAAAGCAGACAACAGGCAAAGCGGCCATAACAGTGCAACGAATGCCCGTCCATAACGCTCTGATCGGATGGGATCCAGAAACAAGCGGTTGGCAGACAAATCCACCATCAGGCTTCGAGCGTGTGATGAATACCGGAGGCGAGCCGCTTTCGACAATCGAAGGAATCTGGCTCAGTCATCCGCAAGACTGCATCAACATTCTTTTGGAAAAATTTGGACATCTCTACTCCACACCATGGAACGATTATCGAGCTAACGTATTCGGAGTCGGAACGCGCCCGCAGGGCTTCTATCATTGCCTCCTGCTCTTTCTGGGGTTGGGCGGAGTGTTTGCCTGGATACTAACGAGCGAACGCAAGAACAAACTGGCAATCTTATGCATTGCAGCTGCGACAGGGCAATGCGTCTACTTGATGTTTGAGCCAGTTTGCAGATATGCCTTCCCTCAAATTGCCTTTGCGCCGGTTCTGTCGGCGTTGTTCCTGGCATTATTGCCCGGAAATTCAAAAAAATGGAAGACCATCGCGCTTGCATCGATATTGTCGGCAGGCAGCGTAGAGCTTGTTGCCCAGAGCGAAAAACAATCAAGCAAGCGCCTGGAAGAAGTCGCACATGCACTTACCAATAACGAAAAACTCGCTGCCACAATCAAATTCAACCCCCAATCATTGCCGGGTTCAACAATTGCCCTTCTGTTGGTGGACGGAGATGCCAATCTAGAGTCCGCACGGGTCGAAGTGAACGGACACAAGTGCTTCGGAAATCTAATCGCCTTCAACTACTACGATCCGCAGCGCTACCAGGCATTCAACCTGCTAAAAGAACTGGGTTACGGAATGCATGTCCAGGTAGACGATTTCAGGATCTGGAGAGCCATTCCTGTTCCTCTTAACGCGATTGAGGACGGCGTCGCCAACATCACAATCACTGCCGGACAGCAGGGTTGCACCATATACGGTGACAACCAGGAGTCTCGCAACTATTTGAGCCCCGACTTCCTCTGCGTAAACCGGTTAATCAACTCGAAATCGTCACTGGAGATGCGCAATGAAAGTCCGATTCCGGCAGCAAGAACGATGCGGAGCTGGACATTTAGCGATAATCCGCGCATTCACTTACTGCTTGCCAAAGACGCAAACCCAGCGGCAGAGGAATTAAAATCAAGCACGCCACTCAAGCCATCCAATCTCAATATTGCGCTTTCTCCAGACGACTTCGATGAGAACATGCGAACGCCGACTGGAGAGATAAAAATAAGCAGGAGCATTCTCAAGGCAGCCCGATCAACCGGACTGGTGCGCAAGTTGCCCAAGCTCGATAGTGCAGCAAATGTAGAAATCACCCTTGAAGGAGACATGCACTCAGGTCCCAAGCCGGGCGAGCTAGGCATTGTCATCTCGACAGTGACAGACAAAAATACTGAATGTTTTCTTGCGCGGCTGCCATCATCTATTCCGACAAAATCAGACTGGACCCACTTCAAGCTCACAGATATTGCTCCATGCAAAACCAGGCAGGGCGAAGTGAACGCAATCGACATCGCTTTCTTTCCTGGTCCCTGGCAGCAAATCGCCGGATATGGAGCCGATCGCAAATGCACTGATACGGTGCTGAAAAATCTGCGTCTGGAAGTAAACAGTACCGCACTACCGTCCCTGGCCGACAAGCAACTGCTTATTTATTAGGTCTCGCTGACAAGCAATTGCTCAGTTCTTAAGTACCGGTGACGAGCATCTGCTCAGTTCTTAAGCATCGGTGACGAGCACCTGCTGATTTTAAGGTCAGCAATCCGATTACTTATTCAAGTCGCTCGGAGTCATTTAACAACTCCGAAATTTATCGTCTGTAATTTCAGGGCATCGAACAAACCCGGTTCGCCAAGAAATGCCCCTCGCTTTTCAGTCAATTTACTGGAGATTACTAACATGTCAGAACAAACGGACGCCGCACAAAAAGATGCAGTTAAGGACGTAAACGAGGTCAAGGAAAAATTGCAAAAGTCAGGAGCGGCGGAAGCCTCCAAGTTGATGCTTGAAGAGATACAGAACGAGCATAAGAAACTCAACCTGAATTCGAAAACGCCAAACGCCGAAGCGGAAAGCACTATGAAGGCATACATGGAGAAATTTGCAGCGACGGCGCAGGAACAGGGTCTGATTCAACCACTGTCGATCGAATACATGAACAACAACCAGAACTTCCTGGGAAAAGACAAAAAGGTTATCGAAGATGCTGCGTCAAAATCGAACGACCCGATGGAAAAGCTCATGCTGCAAAACGTCGCATCAAAATACGACGAATTGAAAAATGCAAAACAAGATAACCAGAACGGCATCTCGCAAGACGATATCAACGAAGTTCGAAAAAACGGACTCACTGAAAAGCCGCAATCAGACGACAGCAGACAGAAGTTGGCAAAGGAATTAGGTCTGGAGCCTGATACAAACTTGAAGGGCGGAACGACTCTCTACGATGTAGCGAAAGCGAAGCTCACGCTAATGCATAATGCATTGCCAGAGAAATATGGTGCTCCGACGCAGCAGGATGTTTTCGGCGAAATCGCAAAAATGATGCAACGGTCGAACACGCAGAAAAAATTTGACGACCTCAAAGAAGAAGACGCCAGAGCGGGCATGCAAAATTCTATTCCCAAAAATTGGAACTCACTAACTTCAAAAGACACCTTGAAAGTCTATACAGAAGAGGAACTCAAACAGCTACAACAACCGCAATCCACCGAACAGAAGACAACCGAAAAGCCACCGACAGCACCGAAAACCACCGAAGAACAGACAACCGAAAAGTCACCGACTGCACCAAAAACCACCGAAGAAAAGACAAACGAAAAATCAATAACCACTTCCGGAACCACTGAGCAGCAGGAGCCGGCGAATAATGCCTCAGTGCAACCGGATAAAAAACTTGAACTACAAAAGCCTCTTTCCAACGGTCAAAGTCGCACTATCCATCTGGATAACGCGGACGGAAATCCCAGCACAATCACATACAAAGACAATAGCGGCAAAGATGTACAAGTGCTTGCCAGAAAAGCCGATGGCACTTGGACCTCGAAAACAGGTGACCAGCCAGAAATTGCTGTTTCAGTCACGTCAGAGAACGGCCGCTTGACCGTCCAAGAAAGCGCCTCAAAAAAACGCATTGAATATAACAATGGCACCGTTGTTGAGATGGACCTTCCGAAACAGAGCATCTCGACAGGGGGAGCCGAGCCCCACGTTTATCAGACCACAGACGGCAAAACCTGGACAGTAGATGGCAAACCTGGCGCCGAATCAGTCGCGGTCAGTGCTGACGGCATCGTAACTCGGTCGCTATTGAATACAGACCGGGAGACGCTTACTAGCGAAGAAGTAGCTCGAGGACGGGAGTTCTTTCTCAAGCATTTCGATGAGATAGATCAGAGCGGCAGCGACAAAGATGGCTGGGTAACACAAGCAGATTTAAACGCATACTCTTCTAAGCACAAAGCCGAACTGAGTCCAGCTGAACTTAAGTACCTGAGCTACCTGAACGAGCACTACGATAAAGTCGAAGAAGCCAATAATGACGAGACTGGTTTTGAAAACGCTGGCATAACCAAACTCGACATCGATAACTGGTCGCAGGAAAAACTATTCAAAGCTGGTCACGGGGACTGGATCGTCATGGCACCCGAGCTGTCGAAAGAAGAGCAAGACAAAGCTTCTGCATTTATCACGAAAAATGCTGCCGCCATGAACAGAGATGGTGACGCCTACATCAATCCGAAGGAAATCAATGCATTCTTAAAAGAGCACGCCGACGATCAGACTATCACTTCTGCCGATAGAGAATTAATGCAGAGGTACATGGCCAGTGAAACTGAAAAGCTTCGTCAGTTCGTCGTGAAAAACTGGATGGAACTGGATAAAGACGGAAGCAACGGTCTCTCTAAAGACGAGTTAAGCGACTTTGCTGTCAGCCATCCAGAAGGAGCTGAAGCTCTTTCAAAGTTGATCGGGGAAATGTCCACATTCGAACCGATTCAGTTCTCCCACGAATACGACTCACAGTCCGGGGTGACTGTTTACGACCTGCTCAACGAGACATATGCGTATACGCATCCAGCCACTTAAGGTGAGTCCGAAACAGGCGCAGACTAGAGCGATCTGCGCCTGGAGTGATACCGTATGCGATGCATAGCCAGCTTTCTTTTTCTCTGTTCAATAATGATGGAAACGGCAGCAGCCACCGTGACCAGATAAATAAGTACAAACACAACGCCTGCCACCAGGCAAAAATCTTCTAAAGCCATAACCACCTCCATTTACAACGCGAACAAGCGAACGAGTAGATCTCCTAATAAGAACTACGTTCAACCAGGTAATTTGGTTCAATTTCTAGAGGTAAATTTATGAGCTAATCGAGAAGCAAAAGGCCAATTGATTGAAATATCAAGTTGATTTCGGTGCCACTTGTTTGCCACCACGCAGGTGAAAGCTGGCGATTCTGAAATAAGCCAACCCCATCAACCCCAGGTAGGCAGGGGCATCCATATACCAACGCCCATTGCGATAGTGTTTTTTCCAGAAGCGATACAGTCCACGATGCGATGACAAAATCATTTTGGCTTTTACTTGCTTGATTGACTGACCGTAATGGTGCACCACTTTTGCACTCGGTGTGAACCAGATCTGCCAACCCTTTTGCTTGATGCGATAACACCAATCAACTTCTTCAAAGAGCATCCAGAAGCCCTCATCAAGCGTGCCGACATCATCGATGACCTCACGCTTGAGCATCAGGCAGGCGCCCTCGGGCTGGTCCACTTCGCGCTCGTCATCATGATTCCAATCAAGCATTTTGTATTCGCGAAATCGCGGTTGATCTGGAAATATTTTGCTCAATCCCATCAATTCATAGACCATGCCGTTGAAGGTGGGAAAGGCGCGACACGATCTCTGAATCGAGCCATCAGTATTTATCAGTTGAGGCGCAACAATGCCGGCTTTCGGATGACTGTCGAGAAAGTCCATAAGACACTTGAGTGCACCAGGCTTCACCTCCGTATCCGGATTAAGAAGCAAAATCTTTTCACCCTTACAGATATTGATTGCCTGATTGTTCGCTTTAGCAAATCCCAGGTTGTCTGAATTAGCGATGAGATGAACCCATGGAAAATCGCTGGACACCATCTGCGCCGAGCCATCCTTGGAGTCATTATCAACGAGGAAAACTTCGGTTTCGCCGGCTAGCAAATTGGAAGGATCGTCGAGTTCAGCCTTGACCGTCGTCAAAGAAGTGCGCAAGAGTTCTCGCGTGTTCCAGCTGACGATGACGATAGATAGTTTCATTGCTGCATTGCTGCGTTTTCGGAGTCCAAATCAAACATTTTAGGACAATCAGCAACCTGATGGACTGTGCTGTGAACAAGTACACATAGTTTGTCTTGCGAAAAGTGATACCAAATGAAAAGTATTAATCACATAGCTTCGCAGCAATTTATTAGAGCGCTCACATGTTTCAAATAGTGTCACCAAGCGAAATTAAAAGTCAAAAGGACCCGATAAGCACGGCAATCGGCACCGAATAATGCGACCAAACGAAAACAACGCATCGATTAGTTGATAATCACCATACGCCATAAGCTTTTCGTTTAGTCGCACTAAAAGAAATTGCACCATCAAATCGATATTCATAACGATTCGCCATCCAAGTTTCATTTAGTAGCATTAAACAAAACGTAAAACCAGATTTTTCAAATTCGATTCTATGAAAACTGCTAAAAAATTCGCAGTTGGAGTGGTGACGGTAACAGCTGAGTGACGGCCGACTGCTTAGAAAGCTCGCCCGGTGCTTAATTACAAACTCTAAGGAATTACCAGACCGACACCAGATGAAACGCTACTTGCGTTTAGTACACCTACATGCAAGACTCGTCCTTATGAAGAATAGAAGTTTTTGGTTCAGACAAGTCGAGGAAAGGTGGCAACGAGGCAATGCCATCTGGTTTTCCGGACTACCAGGAACCGGAAAGAGCCTGATTGCACAGAACCTGCCCCAGGTCGAATATTTCGACTGCACACTTCCGAGTGTTCGACGAGAACTTGAACACCCCCTGGAATTTTTCGCACGCATAGGCGAGGGGCGTATCGTGCTCGACGAAATTACACGGCTCGTCAATCCTCTGGCAATAATTTCGCTAGCCCGCCAGGTGTATCCACAAATCAGGCTCCTCGCAACCAGCTCATCTTCACTGGCGCTCGCCGCAGTCGGCAAAGATTTGACTGAGGAACGCATTGAAGAACTCTGGCTTACACCCATGGTCAGCAATGATCTTGCGGACTTCCTTCAACACGATCTTCAACAACGTTTTCTTCGTGGAGGACTGCCTCCGTTCTTCCTTGCCGAAGGTTTCCCTGAACATGAGTTTCAGCAATGGATGGACGATTTCTGGTTCAACTCAGTGCAAAACCAATTTCGCCTGGAAAAGAAAACTTCACTGCAAAAATTCGCAGAGATGCTCATGATCAATAGCGGCGACATTTTCGAGGCGACAAGATACGCAGAACCATGCGGTGTCAGCCGCACAACGATAACAAACTATCTGGCAGTGTTGGAGAAAACATACTTCGCCAATTTGCTGCGTCCCTTCAACTCGAGACGATCAACGGAGATCATCGCAGCACCAAAGGTCTATGGCTTCGACACAGGTTTTATCGCATTCCATCGCGGCTGGAATCAACTGCGCCGATCAGATCTTGGACCAATGTGGAAACACTTTGTGCTCAACGAATTGCATGCCAGCCTCCAAACCAGACAGTTCTACTATTGGCGCGATAAACGCAATCACGAAGTTGACTTTATTTTTGCTCGACGAATTCACACGCCTACTGCCATTGACTGCTCATGGTCCTCTTCTGAATATGATCCCACCGGTCTGCAGGCATTTCGCCGCCAGTATCCGAGCGGCGAAAACCTGATCGTCTGTCACGATGTGACGCAACCCTTTACTCGCACTTACAAAAAACTGACCGCGAAATTTGTCCCGCTCAATCAGGTTGTGGATGAATTAGTCTCGTAATGTGTGAAAACAACTGAGTAACTTACTGAGTAACTTACTGATCAAATTTGACTAAGTTTTGGCACGTCTCTTCGCTGCCACAGTACAATCACTCCACACAAACGGAGCCGGTTGTGCTGAAAGCTCTTAAACGAATCACTGACGTCGCAATCTCTACCACTGCCCTGGTAGGTCTCGCGCCCGTTCTGGCAGCGGTAGCTATCGCCATTAAGAGCGATTCAAAGGGTCCGATCATCTTCAAGCAAAAGCGCGTTGGACTGAACGGTGAATTGTTTGAAATTTATAAGTTTCGCACGATGTTTTACGGCACACCTGACGTGCCGACAGACCAGATGCTGAAAATGCCCAGCCCGATAACCAAAGTCGGTGCGTTCTTGCGCAAAACGAGCCTGGATGAACTTCCTCAATTGGTTAACGTCCTTAAAGGCGAGATGAGTTTGGTTGGGCCGCGCCCGGCTCTGTATAATCAGACCGAGCTAACGGCGATGCGGCAAGAGTCAGGCGTTCTCAAGTTTCCGCCCGGAATTACGGGATGGGCACAAGTCAACGGTCGCGACGAACTGCCCGATGATGTCAAAGTCGAGGCAGACAAGTGGTACTGCGACCACTGGAACTACTGGCTCGATTGGCAGATTATTTTTTCCACGTTTGGTGCTGTCGTCAGCAAGCGTGGTGCGTTCTAGGTTCTGACGACTAGAGATACAGGCGGAAAAATGAAGGGACTAATCTTAAGCGGCGGCAAAGGCACTCGCATGCGTCCGATCACGCATACAGCAGCAAAGCAATTGCTGCCGGTAGCGAACAAACCGATTCTATTCTATGGAATCGAAGCGTTGATATCCGCAGGCATACGAGAAATTGCCATCATCATCAGCCCTGAAACCGGCAATGATGTACGCGAATCAGTCGGCAACGGCGATCGCTGGGGCATCAAAATCGAATATGTGCTGCAAGACGAACCGCTCGGGCTCGCTCACGCAGTAAAGACTGCCAGACCATTTCTGAAAGACGATCCGTTTGTTATGTATCTGGGTGACAACCTGATCAAAGATGGCGTAGGTCCTCTGGTTAAGCGCTTTGAAGAGGGAAAAGCCGACGCATTTATCTTGCTCAAAGAAGTCGAAAATCCAAGTTCATTCGGCGTAGCCCAGCTCAACGAAGACGGCAGAATTCTTTGCCTTGAAGAAAAGCCTGCCAAGCCAAAATCCAATCTGGCCCTGGTCGGAGTCTATCTGTTCAACAAGAATATCCACACCGCAATCGACCAGATCAAACCAAGCAAGCGGGGCGAGCTGGAAATCACCGACGCCATTCAACAGCTCATCTCTACCGGACACCACGTTGACAGCCACATTCTCAGGAGCTGGTGGCTGGACACAGGGAAGAAAGACGACATGCTGGAAGCCAACCGCGTTGTGCTCGACGAGATGACAGACGTCTCCATGCTGGGCACCACTGATAGTGCTTCACGAATCTCAGGCAGAGTACACGTCGGAAAAGGCAGTCAGCTGAAAAATTGCATCGTGCGCGGCCCGGCCATGATCGGTGAAGACTGCTTCCTGGAAGACAGCTACGTTGGACCGTTCACCTCAATCGGCGATGGTGCAAGGGTTTCACATGCTGAAATCGAACACTGCATTTTGCGCGAGCACTGCCAGATCGTCGACTTCCATGGACGTATAGAAGATTCTTTGATCGGTGTCAACGTCGAACTTAAACGAAGCAACAGCAAACCAATTGCATTTAGATTAATGATCGGTGATGACAGCAAAGTTGAAGTTGTCTGAGCGCCAGCCATTCAGTCCTGACAACTTCATTAGACAAGATTCACTGCAGATCGGCTGCACATTATTTCTCTCACGTTGACCACGGCGGGGTTGTCACTGGACAATTGCTCCTGACGATTGGAAACCTTTGCGGTTGTCAAGTTTTCAGGATTACCGAGGAGAACTAAATGCAATTACTCATCACCGGCGGACTGGGCTTCATTGGAAGCAATCTGGTGCGCTACTTGTTGAATAATCATCCGGACTACACGATCATCAATCTAGATGCCGTTACCTACGCGGGACATCCAGAGAACTTATCAGACGTATCCGACAACCCACGTTATAAGTTCGTCAAAGGAGAGATCCAGGACGCAACCCTCGTCAACGATATCGTCTCAGGCAAACGTTTCGGAAAGATTGACGGCATTATCAACCTGGCTGCGGAAAGTCACGTAGATCGGTCGATTTCAGACCCCGCTGTGTTCGTCGAAACCAACGTAATGGGCACACAGGTGCTTTTGGAAGCAGCTTTCAAACACGGCAAGTTGCCGACCGGCGGATTCCGCATCAAATATGTACAAGTATCGACCGACGAAGTTTATGGATCGCTTGGGCCAACCGGACTGTTTACCGAAGAGACTCCGCTTCAGCCAAACAGCCCATACTCAGCCAGCAAGACTGCAGCTGATTTGCTCTGCAGAGCTTACTTCCACACTTTCAATTTCCCAGCCGTAATCACACGCTGCTCAAACAACTATGGACCATATCAGCATCCAGAAAAATTGATTCCTCTCTTCATCACGAACTGCTTTGCCAACAAGCAAGTGCCGGTTTATGGAGACGGACTGAATGTGCGCGATTGGTTGCATGTAGAAGACCACTGCGCGGCAATCGATCTGGCATTCCACAAAGGAGTTCCAGGCGAGGTGTACAACATCGGTGGAAACAACGAACGCACCAACATGCAGATCACTCAATTGATCTTGAAGGAATGCGGAAAGGGTCCTGAACTCATCAAGTACGTTGAAGACCGACTTGGACATGACCGCAGATATGCTATCGATTCAAGCAAAATTCAAAGAGAACTGGGCTGGACGCCTAAGCACACCTTTGAAACAGGTATCTACCAGACAATTAACTGGTACAAGACAAACACAGCCTGGTTGAACGCCGTGACGAAACCGGAGTTCGCTCCGCCTGTCGTGCCAGCCCCAACCCCAACGGTTGCGGTTTAGTTCGCCAGCAAGCTGCTGTAATGGAATCTGGAGGTCCGCATCACTAGATGCGGACCTTTGCTTTTGAAGTACCTAGAAACTGCGGGCCTGACTTGCTATCATGGCGTCTGGCTGTGAAGAATCGGTAATGGAGGCGTGGCGCTGCCACGGATCTGAATGGAAACGATGAAACTTTTGGTCACCGGCGCTGGTGGCATGTTAGGTCAAGCATTATCTGCGTGTCTTCAGTCACGCGGACACAACGTCATCAGTGTGCCGAAAGAGAAGCTCGACGTCACCAACTATAATCAATGCCTCGAAACCATCGAAGATCTCGCGCCTGATCTGATCATTCACTGCGGCGCTTACACAAAAGTAGATCAAGCAGAATCAGAGCCCAATCTCGCCTATCACATCAACGGATACGGCACAGAGAACTTAGCAGTTGCCTGCAATATTTTCGAAACACCAATGCTCTACTTCAGCTCAGATTACGTATTCGACGGCGAGCAAAATCAGCCTTACACTCCCTGGGATGCTACCCGCCCGCTCTCCATCTATGGAAAGAGCAAACTGGCTGGAGAAAAAGCCGTACAGCGTCACCTTCAGCGCTTCTACATCGTGCGCACCAGCTGGCTCTACGGTCCAAACGGCAAAAACTTCGTCGACACGATTTCTTCCATGGCAAATGACCGCAAAACCCTGCGCGTCGTCTCTGACCAGATTGGCTCTCCAACATGCACTTTGAGTCTTTCTGAAACAGTTGCCGATCTGATCACGACAGGCAGATGGGGCGTCTACCACGGCACCGATGATGGCGTGACGAGCTGGTACGAATTTGCCAAAGAAATTTTGCGCGATCGCGATAACGAAGTAATTCCGATAGCGACAAGCGAAATGCCGCGCCCTGCAACACGCCCGAAATATTCAGTGCTCGACAAAACCACCCTGATCAATACAATCGGTCGGGAGTTGCCGCCCTGGCAAGAATCGCTGAAAACTTACCTGCAGCTGCATTCCGGACAAAAAGCGGCAGCGACTAGCGGCTAGTCGACCGGAATGAAAACCTTTTGAAAGGTCGTAGCGTTAGAGTAACTACACCTTCGCAAAGCGGCACAAGTCTGGACTTAAGCGGGTCTTGGCTGGTATTCTTTAGTCTTGTCATATGCTCGATTAGCACAACTTTTCTGAAAAGGCGCTTAACTTCTCATGCTCAAACCGTTGACTAAAGACGCTATTGGTGGCGACTACTGCAGTGCACTCTCAGTGCAGGATTACTCGAAGAAGGTCACTATCGAAGGTGTCCAGCTGATCAACCTCAACATGTTCGTTGATGATGGCGGGGCTTTAGCCGAAATTGTTCGTCTCGACGAACAAGGAAATCTGCTGATTTTGCCCGAATTCAAAGTACGTCAAAGCACCTACTCACAAATGCTTCCGGGCACAATCAAAGCTTTCCACCTGCACTACAACCAGGAAGATGTGTGGTTTATCATTCCGCAAGATCGTCTTCTGATCGGCTTGTTTGACGCGAGAAAAGACTCACCGACTTACAACAAGACTATGCGTTTTGTTCTGGGAGCCGGTCGAGCGCAGGCTCTCTACATTCCCAGAGGGGTAGCCCACGGTCTGGCGAATGTCGGAACCCAGCCTGCGAACATGATTTACTTCGTCAACCAATGCTTTGACGCCACTAACCCTGACGAGCATCGCTTGCCATGGGATATCCTCGGCGAAGATTTCTGGGAAGTCAAAAAAGGCTAAATTCTGTCTCACAAGACAAACCGCATCGTTCAACTTGGAATCCCTTTAGATCCCCTGCGAAGTAAACGCCATGCGAATTTGTCTTATCTCACGCGAATACCCGCCTGAGACCGGCTGGGGAGGCATCGGAGCCTACACTTATCAACATGCGAACGCACTGGCTGCGCTCGGGCACGACGTTGAAGTAATTGCACTGGCTCGAAAAGAAGATGTCGTCGAACCACCAATCGCAAACGGCGCGGAAGATCCATCCCGCCATGTGATTCCTTTGCACAGAGCAGTCTGGGGTCGACTGCTGGATGAACTGGCAACGATCTGGATTTCGCTTCCCTACAGTCATTACCTGTTCAAATCGACAATTGCACTGTGGAATAAATTCATCGAGCTCCATGCCAAAGAGCCATTTGATGTCGTGGAAGCGCCCGAGCATCTGGCAGAAGGTCTGGCAATCGCAATGACGAAGTCGTGTCCGCTTGTAGTGCGACTGCACACACCACACTTCAAATTTGTCGCGGAACGCTACCACAACCTGGTTCCTTCCTTCGATCACAATCTCTTCGGCATGCTGGAAAGACTGACTATCCTCAATGCAGATGCGGTTTCATCGCCAAGCAAGGAATTAGCTCAATATGTCTCTTTCAACTGCGGCTACGATGCTGAATCTATTCACATCGTCAGAAACGGCGTCGACCTGAACAAATTTACGCCAGAAGGCAAGCGCTCACTCACCCCAACAGATCGAGTGACAGTAATGTTTGCCGGAAGACTCGAGGAAAGAAAAGGAATTCACCAGTTAATCGATGCCATTCCGCAGGTGCTCGAGCAAACCAGGAATGTGCGATTTATCATCGTCGGTCGTGACATGAAAGTGGGAAAACGCTCCGTCGCGCGAACCGTTAAAAGCAGACTGGCAGCAAGCGGAGCCCAAGATTACGTTCAATTCGTGGACCATGTGCAGCTTTCAGAAATGCCGTCATTTTATCGCTCGGCTGATATATGCGTGGTTCCATCGCTCTATGAAAATGCACCATATACAGTGCTGGAAGCAATGGCTTGCGGCAAACCAGTGATCGCTACCAATTCAGGCGGAACGCCTGAATACATCGACGAAGGCGCAACTGGTTACATCGTGCCGCCGGGCCGTTCCACCGAACTTGCGGCAGCAATTGTCAAATTGGCCATCTCTCCTGAACGTCGCACCACTTTTGGAGAAGCCGCTCGCAGGAAAGCTGAGGCGACGCTGGAGTGCCGCACTGTAGCGCAGCAGCAGATTCAAGTTTATGAGGAAGCGATTGTTGAATATCGCCAGTCAAAGCAATACGCACAATACCGCAAGTCGCCTGAAGAAGCATTTGCAGATGTTCGCGATCTGATCTATTCATACCATCAAAATCTTTATCAGCTCATCTACGTACACTCACTTTCCTTCCGAATCAAACACTGGTTGAATCTGGTGCTGAAGAGACCGAAACTATGCGCCGCCAAGGCACTACTTTCACCTCTCAACATGGCTCACGGATTGTTCGGCAACAAGTCATCTATGCTTGAAACCTGGACACAAAAGCTAGATGGCGATATCAGATCGAAGGAAGCCGAGCGAGAGGAACTATTCAAATCATTTATTGGCTATAGCGTGCAAACTTCAGCCCGGAGACGACCCGATAACTGAATCATCTTAGCCACTCAGCCGCAAGCCGACTAACCGAAAACCGCGCCCACTAAATGCTACGCGGGCGGTGTCAAAGCAACGACCCACTATTAATGCTATTAAGTTCAAATCCCGGGCATAAATAGAATTAGGCTGCTAATAGAGTTGAGCGAATGCAAAAGCGTCGCATACTACTGCTTCTTCTAACGATTCCTGTGATTCAGCCCATGCCTGTTTCAGCGCAGAGCACTATGGAATTTGGCGCTGTTCATGCCGGAGCTATTGGATTGGGCGCAGGATTGGCAGCCAGTCGAAGTCACGGTCAGGTTGTGCGCCGCTCCTATGAAGCAATGATTGAAGCAGAAAAGGCGACAATTGCGCAGACAAAAGCCATCGAACAATACATGACACTTGGATGTCAGCTCGAATCGAAAAAACGCTGGAGCGACGCAGAGAAGTCCTTCGCCTATGTACTTAAAGTGGTAGCGCTGAGAGATGGTCCCGGCAGTATAAAGGGACTTCCAGCGCTGCAACATCTAGTCAACGTTTCGAAACAACAGGGGAAAATCACAGAAGCTATCGACTTTCAAAAAACTGTGGTTGCATTTGCAAAATCACCGAAGGTTCCGGATCAACAACTGCTCTTACGCTCGCAGATTGATCTTACGGATCTGTTTCTTATAAAAAACGACTATACAAATGCTGAGACGGTGCTGAGAGAAACAATTACCGACAATAAGTCGTACCAGGCGCTGCCGGCAGCGAAGAGACGTAAAACCATTCAGACTTACGCCAATGTTCTGCGCAAATTAAACAGAGATTCTGATGCCGATGCGCTCGAAGCCGAAAATGCTCAACTGCTTTCCGGCTCAGAGAGCCCAACAGCAGTCGCTAAAGAGGCAAGACCGGATGCAACTCCCTCGATCGTAACCGAGGCGCCTGCAACCGCCGGACAAATACCAGCCACGGCGTCAGCACCTGCAGCACTACCGACAACACCGACGACAACAGCATCGTCAATAAGGGCAACCGATCCAACTACAGCACCATCGTCAATAACAGCAGCAACGTCAGCAACGCCAACGGCAGAATCAAAATCAACAGCGACTGCAACGGCAACAACGGCTGCTAATTCGCCGGCGATAACGACTACGTCAAAATCAACTGAGCCGGCAACGGGACACAGGTAATATGGATCTCGAGCGTACTCAAATTGAAGACTCGCGACTCCAGAGTTTTCAATTACGAGCAAAGCAACTAGCCGAAGAACTGCCGACACAATATCAACTGTTCGAAAAAGTCGGCGAAGGCGGCATGGGCTTCATCTTCAAGGCCGGGAATCGGTACACCGGCGCGCAGTATGCGATCAAAGTTCTACGCTCGGAATTTGATTCAGACCAAAGAGCACTCGAAAGGTTCATGTTTGAGGCGAAAGCAGCAAGTTCACTCAAACATCCAAACATCTGTTGTGTTCATGACTTTGGTCTGACTGACAACGGAATCCCCTATCTAGTCATGGACTGGATTGAAGGCATCAGCCTGGGACGCAAAGTTACTCGAGATAAACAATTTTCGGTTCCCGAAGCGCTGGAGATCTTCAAACAAGTTGCGGCTGCGCTCATTCATTCGCATCAAAACAAAGTCGTGCACCGAGACATGAAACCAGAAAACATCATGCTCAGCCGGGACGCGCAAGGTAAAACCACAGTGCATCTGCTGGACTTTGGCATTGCAAAAATGTTGAGTGATGAAGATATGGTGATTTCAGGCGGACTGACACGATCAGGCACCGTGGTTGGAACGCCATTGTATATGAGCCCAGAACAAGCTCGAGGACTGAAAGTAGATCGCCGCTCCGACATTTATTCTCTTGGCTGCGTAATGTATTTCACTCTCACAGGCGCACCACCTTTCGTCGGCAAAACAGTAATCGACACAATCGAGATGCATCTAAACTCTCCGCCTCCTGAGATAGATAGCGCCCTGAAAGTGCCTGCGGACCTGAAGAAAGTAATCTTGAAAGCGCTGGAAAAGAGCCCGGCAGATCGATATCAGTCTGTCGAAGAATTAGCGAATGATCTTGGAAAAGTGACTCGCGGAGTGAGTATCGACAAAAAAATGTTGGCGAGCGAACGCAAGTCGATGCAGAAAAAGATCGCCGTCGTTCTCTCCTTCATTCTCGGATTCATTGTCATGTACGCTGTTTCAATTGGTTTGCAAAACCTTTTGGACAGCCCTACCTCGAAAACGCCGGCCAAAAAAACTCACAATAATCAAAAGCAACCGATTCCCAAGTAGAAATATCAAAGCCTGTAAAAGCGCGCATTTCTACGGACACCGGGCATCGACTCGATTCATAGCAACGGATTTCCACCTGGTCCAGTCGGTCCCCCAGGTGCACCGATGGCAGTCAAATGAACGGGCTCCAGAAGACTCGACTTCGGCTGCAGATCTGCGAATTTCGAATCGTGCGCTGCTGCAGTCGCGAAATAGTGATTGGCTTCATCTTTCTTGCCGCTAATAAACAAAGTTATGGCCAGGTTGAAATAAGCTTCAGTCAATGATTGCTCAGATTCGATGGCTCTCTGAAAAGACTCGACGGCAGCTTCAGTAGCTCGATGCATCAAATAATAAACCCCGAGGTTGTACCACCCCCTGGACATCTCAGGCTTTCGAGTCACGGCGGCATTTAAATAGCTAACAATCCGTGGACGTATTGTAGTGATTTCATCACTCAGTCGAATTTCCATGATTGCCGAATTGTAGGCGGCTTCGGCAAGCCCACCCAACGCATCAGCAGCGGCAAAGTCTTGAGCCGCCTCGCCTAATTGATTCAACAGAGCATGTGCACAGCCGCGATTGTAATAGGCTAGCGCTGTCGGGTTCGTTTGAATGCTGGAATCAAACAGCTTCAAACTGGTGTTGTAGTCTTTCTCCAGATAGGACTTATTCGCCAGGTTATAGAGAACAGCTTCAGGATTATTGCTTTCGGTATCGCCAGCAATACCAGCCAGTCCAGCATACAAGAACACAGGAAGGGCTCGACTCAACGACGGTCCGAAACCGCTCACGCCCTTATCCCATCTGAATATCTCACATTGAGGGATGTGCGATTCTAATTGTTCTCGGACTTTCGGAGGGAATGGCAGATTATGCTTATGCTCGGTCCAGGCTGCAAGAAATTCTTCGCTGCACTCTTTTGCAATTTCTACAATTTGACGACTGGAGAGTTCGGCTTTGCTAGCCAATTTAGCGAAGTTTTCGAATGTAATGGACGTAATCAATTTTGCTCCACCCAAACTCAACCCCAGTTCATTGCTTGGATGAAAAGCCATTGTAGGAACCAGATCATAGGCGGGTGAAAGCGCCGGATTGACCCCATCTCTGTAAATCAAAGACCAATTTTTCAAATGCATATCGGCATTTCCGGTGCCTATCATGAAAACGAGTCTGCGTATGAATTCGGTCACGCCGCTCATGCCTTCGGTGCCTCTCAGCACACGGGCGATGTCGTGATAAGCAACGCCTTTATATTTATCGGCGGGATACCGTCCAAACACCTGGGCAAAGTCTTCCATATGAATTCTTTTCAGCCCATCACGATCAAACCGTTTCACCGACAGCGTCTTGCCGCCCATCCTTTTGATATCAGAAGGCAAATTCGCAACTTCCGAAGTACTAACGAGCGAAACTTCGGCAGTATTAATGCCCAGCAATTTAGAAAGCTTCATCGTTGCATATTCAGCTTCAGGAAGCCCTTCATATGCCAGTTCGGGCACTTTTAAAATGTGGTCGCCATCTTCGCCGTAAGGTCTTAGAGTCAGACGTCCATTGTGTTGCAGGTGCGCTGAAAACTTCATCTGAACACCAGCCAAAGAGAATTTAAGCGGTTCGATGTCGAGTTCTTTCGCAGCTGCGTCTTTTATTGAGTCGGCGGACGCCGCAATCTGACCATCTGGAATTGCTTTTACGGCGCCTGGAAGATCGGCTCCAAGTGCAGCCAGAAGAAAGAACTCACGCTCTTCATTGATGTTCAGCCCTTTCGCGACGTATGTGCGCAATTGCCCCTCTGGCAGCAAATTGGAGAAAAAAGGATGGAGCTTAGTTCGGTATATTTTCGAAGACTCAATGACGCCTCCTGTTTTTGATTGAAAGTTGAGACTCAACACTGGGCGATTTCTATCTTCAACGTAATCCAATTCAAAAGATAAACGGCTACCGTCGTACTGATCCGCGGTCAGTGTTCCGATTCTCTGCTCGCCAAGCCATATCGATAGTCTATTGCCGTATATTTCAGAAGCCTTGCGCTTACTCACCATCGTTGTCGTCCTCATCACCTAAGGGAACAAAAGCTGGTTCTGAGTCGTTTTCGGTAGAGTCGTGCAACAGAAGTCTAACTTCGGGTAAAAGTTGTATCGGCGCCAGAATTATCTCAAGTCCATAAAATCTGGAAAGCTCAATGAGGGTGCTTGCCTTCAGGTCGTACTGACCTTGCTCCAGTCGAGATAGATACCCCTGGGGAAACCCTAGCTGCTTTGAGACGCTCGCGCGTGTTAGACCGAGTTTTTCTCGGGCGTCGACAAGTTGCCTGATGAGCGGTTTGTAGATATGGTCCTTCATGATTGTAATTTACTACACTTTACTAGAAAAAAGTGTAGTAAATTACAACACTGCTCCTTAAAGAGAAAGACCAAAATTGTAGCAAACTACACTTTTTGCGCAAAGATTGTAGTCCAATACACTATTCAAAAAAATGAACCTAACCAGGTTCACCTGTCCGCGCAGCCAGAGCGACAGCATCAGCGACAACCTTATGCACTTCGCGATCCAAAATGCTCGGAACCAGGTTATCCATTTTGGTTTGACCAGCGATTGCCTGAGCTGCGGCAATTTTCATAGCGTCTGTGAATCTCGTCGCCCCTGACATTAGAGCGCCTTTGAACAGACCCGGGAAAGATAGCGCGTTATTTATGGTTCTGCCGTCGGCCGCAAATTTCGCACCACAGGCGATGGCGAGGTCAGGATCTATTTCGGGATCTGGATTTGAAAGCGCGAGGATTACTTGTCCTTCCTTGACCATCTCTGGCTTGATCAATCCTGGAACTCCGGTCGTGGCGACAACTACTTCTGATTCCTTCATAACAGTTTGCAGGTCAACCGGATATCCGCCGCGGGAGGCCAACCTGTCCATAGCAGCTTGTTTCAAGTCTGTTCCGAAAATTTTCTTGGCGCCAAAGCTTTGCAACAACTGGGCAATGCCAGCGCCGGCAGCACCAAGACCGATGATTCCAATGTTGCAGGAGGCGAGATCGATGCCCATTCTCTGAGTAATCGTCAGCAGCGCCCCAAGCACAACAATCGCCGTCGCATGCTGATCGTCGTGGAGAACAGGGATAGATAAAGCGTTTTGCAAACGCTCTTCGATATCGAAACATTCCGGAGCAGCGATATCCTCAAGATGGATAGCACCAAATGTGGGGGCAATGGCTTTTACTGATTCAATAATGTAATCGCTGTCCGTTGACTCAATCAAAATCGGTACCGCACTGATACCAACAAGCTCAGAGAACAATACGGATTTACCTTCCATCACAGGCATACCGGCGACGGGCCCAATGTTGCCCAGACCAAGAATAGCGGTACCGTTTGTGACTACCGCAACAGTATTTGAAATGCTTGTGTACTCTTTGCTGTAATTCTTATCTTTTGCTATCAACTTGCAAATTTGCGCGACACCTGGAGTATAAATCCGGCGCAGTTCCGCTAATGAATTCAATTCAATACGACTGCGCATCTCGATTTTGCCGCCTTGATGCACCAACTGAACGGGGTCGATAACCATCTCGACCTCGACGCCTTCAAGACCAGAAACCGCGTCTTGAACACGCTGCAGATGTTTCTCATCATCAAGCTGCAGACTGATATCGCGAATGATGAAATCAGGACCCTGTCCGTGAATATGGATTTCACCAATATTCGCTTCCTGATCACCAAGCAGGGTAGCGACTTTACCGAGAAATCCGGGCTTGTCCGTTACTCTCAGTCTGAGAATTCGCAATATTTTGGGTTGGGTTTTGCTGGTAGATGTTGTTGGTGCCATGGTTGCTAACTACTATTGGGGGCACTCAGTGTAACCCACTTAATAAGCATTCGGACCTGATGTAACCGAAAGAGAAACGCTGCTTTACGCAATCAAATTTCGGGGTCGAATCTATCCAGAAGACCAGCTCAGGGAGACGGTGTTAGAGCGGACCCTATCAGCTTCGCTGCATGAGTTTAGGCTATTTCACCTGGGTGATGATAACATGCGTGTCTAACTCGCTAGCGCCAGTATACCCAGCATCAACTAAGGAGAAGACGGATGTCCTCAATTGCGTCTTTTTACTTGATGGAGAGCAGCAATTTTCACGAGTACGCAAAATTGGCTGGTCTTCAACAAACTGAGAATCTGCCAAATCTAGCGGACGATGATAAGCAAGTCGCAGTATATGCCGGAGGCTTCAACGCTGCGGAGATTGAGCGCGATCCTCGATTCAAGAACGCCAGGAATGCCTTTGATTTCTTGCGAAGTCACTCAAGCCAGCCTTTTCAATTTCAGTGGTCTGGTTATGTTCTGTATGACTTGTTGGAGTTGCTCAAAGATGACAAGCAAATCGACCTGATTTCTAAAGGCTTCGCAAAAACCCCAAGTGACACGCCCAGCTATCTTCTTGACGCTAGTGTCAAAGAACTTTATTTGACATCGATTGATCCAGTGCATTTTTCAGAGAAGCAGCTGGAAACTGACTATCAAAATAGAAGCGAGCGCCTAAAAGAAAAGTATTTCAAGGAGATGGCAAGCAAACTGCCGCCGCATGAATTGAAAAAATTCATGGACTTGCAAAACGATTATGTTGAGGAACCATTTCCCGAGAGAGGCATAGCGCTGATGGACGGCATAACAATCCTGCACGGTTGCCTCAATCTGGTAAATGATATTGACGTGGTCATAATGCAAATCGGCTAAGGCACAGCCATATACTTGTTACAACTTGCCTGATGTTACGGATGCAATTTGTCAGAAAACGCCACCCAGTTAACGATTTGCCAGGCCCCCTGTTTATTGCGTTTCAACACATCCATGCCGAGTTCATCATTTTTATCAATCAGTTTTCCATTTTCATACGTGGAAAGATGCCACGTAATACGCACCGCTGCAAGGTCTCCGCTGCGCCAGATGTGGAGCACGTCATATGTGTATTTGAAACTTTTGCTTCTATCAGCGAAAAGCTTTTTAAAACCTGCCTCAATTTGATCGTACGTTTTGTGGTTAGCGTCGGGCAGGGCGGCTTCGCACACCGGCGCAAATATCGACATAGTGCCGACCATGTCCTTTTGGTTGAACGACTTTGTCCAATCGGCGTAAAGTTTGTCAAATAATTTGGCGTCACTCGTTAATGATTTAGCGTCGTTCGTCGACGATTTGGCTTCTCTTGTCGTTGAATCTGCTGCGGCCGGCAACGCCAATACGACAGCTACAGATGTGCAAAGCAGAATCGATCCAGCGATACGAACTTTTAGCGACATGATAAGCCCCCACGCAAACGGACCAGATCATAACAAAAAACAACCCGCGAGCACTTGATCAAGCTCGCGGGCTGTTGTCTAGCTCTCACCTGCTGCCGAGCAAGATGAGACTTAGAATCGAAAAGAAATAGTTTAGAGAATTGGAACAGCGGACAAAACGTTCGATTAGATACGGAAGAACGGAGTTTCAACAACTTTGTCGGCAAAGAAGACCTGAATCTGATATTGACCTGGTCCCACTTTTACACTCGGAGCAACAACAGAACCATCTTCATTAGTCTTTCTCGAGAAGACAACGCCGCGCTCTGCTTCGTTGATTCTCATTTCGACATCGGCCAGTGCGTTCTCTTGCATGTCTTTAGCTTGCAACAGGATACGCAGCTGATCAGTGTCTACGTGCCATCCCAGGTTGATTTGAATATTCGCGTCATCGACGGTCTTCTGGAAAGTTCCTAATCCAACCAGTTGTGCGCCAACTCCACGCAGCGCACCAGCAGGCACCATCTGCTGCCACGCCATTGCAGCCAGCATATCTTGCCAGGTGTTGATCGCCGCTTCCTTTGTGCTGCCGACCATATCCCTGAGCTTCACTACAGCTTCCTTAACGACATCGACCTGCTCACCGAGCAACTTATCGGTGACACGCTTGATTATCGCCTCATCGGTCTTTGACAACGTTCTGAATTGAGACGCTGCCCACATCGCACCATCAAATTTCGAATTCTCGCCCGGCAACGGCAGGTCGTTAAAATTCTCAGCGCAGAATTTCTCGAATGACTCGGCGCACTGCTTCTCATCACTGATTGCAAGGACCTTATCCAACTTTTCATTCAGGGTGTTCATTTCCATCTCCTAGATACGCGCCTCGTCTCTGTCCAATTTCTCTTTAAACGCCTTAAGCGTTCGAACTATTTTCTTGTCGATCGTATCTATACTCTTGGGGTCCATTTTTAGACATGAAATCAAATCTTCTCGTTTATATCCTTCGACATACTTCAAAACGAAGCAGGTGCGATGGATTTGCTCAGGTAGCTCAGCCAGAATCTGATCTATAAGATCGTTAATCATCGCTTTCGCGGCCGGGTCATTCCCTTCAGAGTTACCGGACATCGTATATTCCATGCCGAAAACGTCGTCGGCTGTACGCCCGTCCTCAGCATCAAACATTGAATCAAGGGAAGTCGTGCGCCACTGATTCGATGTCGACGATTCCTCGCTAAAGGTTTTGCCCAAACCGTACTGCTTTCGGGTCATCGATTCGCCGTCATAATTGGCATCATGGGCAGCCACACCAATTTCTACGGTTTGTTCAGTCGATTTCTTCTCGTCACGCTTCTTCAGCTGAACCTTATGATAGCGCTCCAGATTCTGCGCGATTGCTTTGTTACAGGCGCCGAGGCAATAGGGAGCCAGCTTCGCTTCCGGATGAGACGGGTCGAAATGCTTGGTGACCAGAACAAGGGCGTTCTGGAGAATGTCTTCCACGTCTTCGTCAGTCGCAAGACGCGCCCGCGAGCGGATGTAACGCATCATCCGCTGAGGGGTAAAGTCCATTTGACCCCGCAAAAAGCTTCGACTTTCCTTGTCGTTCATATCGCCGCTGGCCGTGCCGTCGGCCTGATCTCCGTGCTGTCCAGAAAGAACTATATCTGATTCTTGCGTGAATCTTGCGAATCCGAGACCCATTGGCTTCCCGGACCCCGTATCTATACCCGCCAGAGCTTTTTCAGACACGTTCCCTAAAAGTCTGCATAGATGTTACCAAATTAATGCTTATCTTTCGCCGATACCGTCCTGCTGGCGACAGCTTCACGAATTAGTCACATCGCGAAAAAGTGGTTGCTGTAGAATAAATCGGCTCGCAAAGCGCCTCCTCGCGCTTTTCCTTTCAATTTGCTTGCAAAAAGTACATTAAAGGGCTACCTGGCAGTCGTTTCGAAGCCTCGGATATACTGAACCCGCTCATGAATCGACATTTACTAGCCGCGCTCGGCATCCTGACAATCAGCAATTCTCCGGCATTCAGCAAAGATGCCGATAAGTTTTTGCAGGATGGTACTGATAAATATGTAATCGGGGCCGGAATGCCAGCCTCGCCTGCACCAGTGGCGCCAAGCAGCAGCCAGACCTCGCCCGGGTTCAGCGCGTCACCATCATCTTCCGGTGCGGCACCGTCATCTTCCGGATCGTCATCAACAATGCCGTCGCTGCGCGGACCGGTATCGCCATCAGCACAAGACGTACAGAATCTCCTTGGTAGTCCCAACGGAACGACAATGGCGCCCATAACTGTACCCGGGCAGGTGAAAGGTACGGTGCAATATTCGGCCGGGCAAACTCCCCAACTGCAGCCAGGTCAAAGCGAAGGCGTCACTCTTTCACAAGCTCTGGACGAAACGCTGACTAAAAGTCCTCGTGCCGCCGCCATTCGAGCGCAACTGCCCATTTCAAAGGCCGGCATCGCCCAGGCGGCAATGGCTCCCAATCCGGGCTTCTTTATGGATAGAGGACTAATAGCAGAAAACGTTCGCCGTGTTGGTGAAACTACCGTATACGATCCCCCCTGGAAGCTAGCTTTTCGAGTACTGTCAGCGAAGCGATACTACGATCAAAACAAAATCGATTTATTGACGACTTTATGGGCGCTGAGGGCCACTGCTCGCCGCGCTTTTACAGACGCTGTTGTGGCGCAGGAAACCGCCAAGACACTCAATGATTTGTACGAGCTGACAGAGAGACTGTTGAACGTATCGACGAAGCGGTTTCAAGCGGGCGATGTTCCGGAATTGGACGTGCTGAGAGCCCGGCTGGCTACGTCACAGGCACAAATTGAATTGGGCGTGGGCAACCAAAGGCTGGTGCGCAGCGGGCAAAACTTGAATGTGGTTATGGGTCGCGTAGCGGAGTCACCAATTACGGTGCCTCGCTTGCCTGACTTCACAGGCCCGAAACCCTCAGCATTTCAGCTAAAAGCGGTGAAACCCGGCATTTTGCCAGACTTCAGCAAGCCGGAACATCCGCTCCAGTATTACGTAAGTTTGGCATTGCAGAATCGCCTCGAGCTGAAGAGCTTAAATCAGCAATTGAAGGTAAACAGCGCCAACATGAAAAATGCTGTTGCGAACATAATGCCGAATCCGCAGGTCACCTACGGTCAATCAGTGTCAGGTAACCCGCCGGCAGGTCCGAAATTGAGAGCCAACTTCTTCACACTGAACCTTGAAGCCCCCATATCCAACATGAACCAGGGAGACCTGGCCAAATACAAAGCAATTGGAAAGCAGCTTGGATACGAGATTGGCTCACAGAAAAATATCATTCAAAGCGACGTAGTTGTCGCCTATAACAATGTTTTGACAGCACGCGAGCGAATTCGTGTCTATCAAGAACACGTTCTAGCTGACTCCAACGAAGTCGCTCGTCTGTCGCGAAGAAGCTACGAAGTTGGTCAATCGGATATCAACTCAACACTTCTGGCGCAACAAGCCAACATTCAGATTCGCAACTTGTATCTTGATGCGGTCATGCAATATCAACAGGCTTACACAGATCTTGAACAAGCCTGCGGCACACCGCTCGACATGTAGAGACCCAGGCAGACTCCATAGCCGACTGCTCACGACTGGCTGACTTCCGCAACAACTTACTTCAAAGGGTAGAAGTGCAGCGTGCCGTTGCTCCAGAGCTGAGGGTTGAACGGCGGTAGCGCCACGCTGTTGTTCTGGTTGATGAACTCGAGCTGGCGAGCATGCAAGGTCGAACGCGTGAACGTAATTGGAATCGCAATTGCCGGTGCAATGGTACCGGATATGATATCAGTAGCAATCATCGCGGCTATGTATCTGTCTGAAATGCCGCCTTCAGTGCCAGGCAACGTAGACTTAGGCACATGCGGCTTGTTGGAAGTGAACAAAGCCAGGTGGCTGTGGAACATAGCCGGGCTAAACGACGCCATCGCCACTTCCGCAGTGTAAGAACCATCAGACGGCTCTAACTTTACAGAGCTAGCTGGAATTTTAAATGGATACGCACGAGGCGAAGTTATAGATTCCAGTTCGGCGAAGTTGACCGACCGCCGGGTACCGTCGGCGAGCACCATATCCAGTGCGTTCGAGCCTGCACCAGCAATGTGCCCAGACAGCGCAGTACCATTAGTCAAGGTGACAACTTCAGAAGCCCGGTTAGAACCTAAATTGCTCAGCCACTCACCTTTCGTGAAGTATGCGATGCCGGTCATCGCACTGGTCGCACCGGAGGTAACCAACTTGGGATTGACAACAACTCCTGTCAACACTGCATGGCGGTCAAACAACCAGTCAGGAACAGCGTTGACGGTGATTGTATTGCCCGAGATAGAGATAGTGCCCTTGGGAAGTGCCACACCACCTATGTTGCGTGCCTCGCAGTCACCTTCAAAAGCGGTTATATTGCCACCATTCGCCGTGAACGCAAGCGTACTTGCCAGTGCGCCCGGAACGGCACTTAAAAGTGCCATCGACAAAGCAACTAGAGAAGATCGCCTGAACACTGACATATGGAACACCTATCGGAAGCGCCCCTATTATCTGATTAGCAACCGGATGGATCAATTCAATGGGCTTAAGAATGCAGCCATTAAACCCTTCTAATTCTGCAACGGAACTCCTACGTCACGCTCCAGATCAGCCCAGGAATTTTGGTATGAAACTATGGTGTCGAAAAAACTAGACAACGCCTGCTGAGATTGCTGTTGCGCCACAATAGCCGTTCCCAAATCGACGGCGCCAGCTCTATAAGACTCCAATGACGAACGAGCAAGAGCTTCGGCGGTGGGAATCAGCTTCTCTTTAAGAAGCGTCAAATTGGCGCGACTGGTTTTCACGGCATTGTAGTCAGCAACGATTCCAGCTGCGGTTTGAGACTTCAGCAGTTCAACTTGCAAATCTGACTGCCTGATCGTATCAGCGGCTTGCCGAATCTCGCCTTGATGTTGATAAAAAACAGGAGCTTCCGTCGACATGGTAAAAAACGCACCTTCGCCGAAATAGTTAGAAGCGCTGGAAAGCCCAGCTGGCTGGTTCTTAGCGAAAGCGGCGAAAGTAAAACCAGAGCCCAGAAAAACATCAGGAATTCGTTCAGCTCTCGACAGAGTTAAGGACTTTCGACTCAAAGTGGCGCGCTCTTGAGCAACCTTCAAATCGGGCTTCGCCGTCATAGCCAGCTGGATCAGATCACCAACAGGAGGAAGTGCAAGCTGCGGCGCCGGTACATTCCTGGTCGCTCTGGTGGTCGATTCGAACAATCCTGTGTCGTCGACATCGAAGATCTCAACACGTTCAGGCTTCACCCCCAGCAAGAGAGAGAGATTCGTAGATGCCTGCTGCAAACGCCCCTGCACCTGATTCAGCAGAGGATCGAATTGATCGACATTCAGGGCAGCCTGTAAAACATCAGTGTCCTCAGGTGCGTCTCCCGCTCTCGATTTAGCGATCTCCAGAAGCTCAGATGCAGCCTTT
The DNA here is from genome assembly GCA_003963305.1 of Candidatus Melainabacteria bacterium. NCBI lineage: Bacteria > Bacillati > Candidatus Melainabacteria > Candidatus Melainabacteria bacterium. Next base: position 253,371 of record RXJR01000024.1, read on the forward strand.
CTCTGCCTCTGAATCAACAAATCGTAAGCCTCTGCTGCGGCCAGTTCACAGTATGCACGACGGACACGGTTATGCACGTCGAAACGTAATGCTGCCATCTGAGCTTCAGAGATTTTGGCGGTCTGCCTGGCAACTGCAAGTTTCTTCGAGCGCTTCCCAGCGGTCTGAATTTGCTCAGTAAGGAACGCCTGCTGCGTCTGCCCGGTGAAAAGATATTCGAAAGAATCTCCAAATCCGGTCTGCACCTGAAGTTGTGGATTTGGTACAGCACCAGCGATTTTTACACCAGCTCGAGCAATTGCCGAATTATATTTGGCAACGGCGATGTCCTTGTTGTGCTGGTCTGCGATATTAAAACAAGCGGCAAGGTTATAAGTTTTGCTCACTGGAATGCGTTTGACCATCGTCGGATCATCGGCAGCACCAGAAGAAACTGCACCGGATCCTGCACCTGCTACGGCACTTGCACCCGCACCTGTACTGGTACTGGCACTTGTACTGGCACTTGTACTGGCACTTGTACTGGCACTTATGCTTGCACTTACATTCGCATTCGCAGACTCGGATGCAACCGATGGGAACACAGGAAGCACAAGAAAGGTGCAAACGAGCAGTGGCAGACGAACCCAGGCGAGATTTCGCCGCCATTCTTCGATTCGACTATGAAAGCTCGTCATAGTTTCAATGGGACTCCCACTGCCTTCTCGAGATCAGCCCAGGCATTTTGATAAGCAACAACGCTATTGAAATATGCAGCCCGCACTTGCTGATATTGATGCTGGGCGAGAATGGTCGTTCCGAAATCCGCAGTGCCGCTTTTGAATGCCTGCTGCGACAACTTCGCCACGCGGAAAGATTCAGGAAGCAAATCAGCCTGGAACTTCTCGATGCTTCGGCGAGCGAACAGCAAGTTCTCATATGATGCCACTATATCGTTGGCGATCTGAGCTCTCTGCGCATCGTTCTGCTTTAGTTGATGCTCCCAATTTATTTTCGCTTGTTCGATCTGCCCTTGATACTGATAGTAGAGAGGTGTCTCTTCAGAGAGCGTCAGAAGAAAAGCAGGCTGCTGCGGCACGCGATCGAGCGGATCACCGGAGAACCTGGACCCTGACGGATCGAAGTCTTGCAATTGCTGACGGTTATAGGCGGAGAAGAGAAAATTGGCCCCGATCTGCGGATCTGGAATGCGCTGTGTTTTCGCCAACGTCAGGGCTTTCCGATTACTGTACGCTTGCTGAATTGCCGCCCTCAAATCATTGCGAGAGAACCAGGCAGAAGGGAGCAGCTTTTCCAATTCGGGCAAGCCGCGCTCCGGTGCAGGCACAATTTTGTCCTTCGCCGCCGAAAGAGCGAAGATATCATTATCTGCAATATCGAGAACTTCTTCGGTGCGCGGCGTTTCGCCCATCAACAGTTTCAGTTGGGCAGAATCTTGAACCAGCCTGCTTTTAGCAGCGTTGGCTTGTAATTCGAACTGCATAACTATGAGCTGCGCCTGCAATACTTTTGCCGAGTGCGGATCATTTCCATTGTCGGCGACCTTCACCAGATCATTTGCAATCTTTCTCTGAAAACGAACCAGTCGTTCGAATGATGTAGACGCCGCAAGATTGGCATAAGCACGGCGAACACGATTATGAATATCAAATCGGGTCGCCTCCAACTGCAATGCGGTTTGGAAATAATTAGCTGATGCGACATTAGCCTTTTTCGTGCGACGCCCGGCGACTTGAATCTCCTCGGTTAGTCCGACTTGTTGGTTATTGCCCGCAACGATGTAATCCCAGGACGGTCCCCATCCATAGGTCATGTTGTATATCGGATTGGGAATCGCCTTTGCAATGACGATAGATGCCTGCGCTACTGAAAGCTTTGAGGCCGCAATCTGAATTTCTTTGTTGTTCGCATCAGCGCGATCAAAACATTCCTGCAAAGTAAGTTTATGATGCGCACCGTAGCTGACACCACTATCGGGCGACTGGCGGGGCGCGGGTTCAGCCGTCAAAGTGCGCGGATATGCACCCTCAGCAGGAAAATCCTCTGAAGCACGGGCGGAGCCATGACAGCAAACGAGCACGAAAGTAAGGGAAATTGCCAGCCGGCTGAGAAGAATCTTCGGTGTCATAGCTTCAACGAAACACCCATCGCCCTTTCCAGATCGGCCCATGCTGTTTGATAATTCAATACAGCATCGAAATACGCCGAAAGGATCTGCTGGTATTGCTGCTTAGCTATGATCGCTCCAGACAAATCAGACTTCCCATCTTCATAGTTACGGCGAGCCAGCCGAGCCACTTTTGCTGCCGCAGGCAATAAATCTCTCTGGTATTTTTTGATTGTTGCTCGCGTCACTGAGACCGCTTCATAGGCAGAAACCACATCTGCTGCAACTTGATATTGAAGCTGCTCAACCTGCTCCTGGTCTTGCAAATACACTTCCTTAGCCTGAGATGTTTCCCCCTGATGCTGATAGAAGATAGGAACTTCAAAAGAGGCATTGATGTAACACCCCGGAGAATTCGGCACCCTGCCAGGGAAAAGGTTATACGGCTGGGTCTTTCTAAAAGTAGTGAACTGATATCCCATATCTAAATACAAATCCGGAATGCGCTGAGAACGAGCCAGTGAGAGCCCGCGGCGATCGGCAAATTTCTGCTGAATAGTCGCCTTCAGATCAAGCCGAGATTCCTGCGCGGCGGGCAGTAGCTCATCCAGAGACGGCAACGGCTGCTCCGGAGACGGCACCAGTTCGGTTTGCCTGGTCGAAAGCTTGAACAGTCCATTATCATCAACATCTATTACTTCAACTGCAGCAGGCACCTCTCCAATAATCAAAGACAAAGCAGCTGAGGCAACCTGCAATCGTGCTTGCGCCTGGAATCGTTGCGTATCGAACTGCAGAACACCAAGCTGTGCCTGAAACAAATCTGACTGAGTAACCTTTCCCTCAGCCAGACGCTTCTCGGTTGTCCTTAGAAGTTCAACAGCCACTTTGCGTTCAGACTCTATTAATTCAGCGAAAGCTTCAGCGGCAGCCAGTTCCGCATAGGCTCGGCGCACCCGATTGTGAATATCGAACATGGTTGCAGCGTATTGCAATTCTGAAACATGATAACTGGCACGAGCAAATTCAATCGACTTGGTGCGCGTTCCTGCTGTTCTGATTTGATGCTGCAAACCAATCTGCTGCGGATTACCGGCGATTATGACTTGAAATGCGGGTCCCCATCCATACTGGAAATTGAATCGGGGGTTCGGCAGCGCACCCGCGATTTTGATTGCGGAGCGAGCCAGGTCGACATTTGTCTTGGCTGCAATTGCCTCTTTATTGAAAGACACAGCTCTGTCAAAAGAAGCGCTCAGAGACAGGGTTCTAGATGGGGTGGCAGGCACATCCTGGGCAGATGCAGGAATGGATAGTAAAAAAATCAAAGAAGAATTGATCGCCGTAAGCCACAGACAGCTATGGCATTTGCTCATTGTCTTTCACCCAAGAATCAGTGCCTTCGAGCTCGCTTTCCGGGATCTTATGCGGAGTCACCGCTGGCATGGTTGCAGCACCAGATTCGGTGACACCGCTTTTTTGGTCAACGGGTCTACGCAGGGCTGCAGGCGCTGAAATGGCGCTCGCGTACCCCTGTCGCAGAGACGGATCGAGATTGTCATCACTCTTTCCGAAAAACATAGGCACCCCGGCATTATCCATGACATGCCAGAGGAAGCGAAAAGGCGCAGCTGCGGCAGATTTTGCAGAAGATGTCGGTGGCGATGCTGCACTGGAATCTGTTTTACCAGGATGTGCTATCGGCGCAGCCGGTGAAACCGGAATAGCCCCTGCTTGAGATGGCTGCGGAGTTATCTGGAAGAAAGACTGGACACTGCCTGTGCCATGCTCGTCAGTCTTGGATGCAGAGCCTGACAGACCTCGCAGTTGCAAGTTAGCATCTGAATTCGCAGGAGTTGCATTCGCGTCAGTATTTGCAGCAGACGAGCCAGCATCTGGATTGACTGCGCCGCCGCTCAGCGTCTCCTGCAACTCTCGCATCTGAGTGGCGCCATTCAAAACCTGGTCAGATGTTCCCGATTTTTTCTGATCAAAAAATATTGTGCCGGGCGTCGAGGGAATGACGATTGTCGGTTTAACAACACTTTTGTGCAGGGATGTAGGGGCATCAATGGGCTGCACAGGCTGAAACTGCTGGAGCTTGCGTCTGGGCCCAGTGGTCGAAGAAAAAATTCCGCCCGTGCCCGCTTCGCATTTTTCAGCACAAAGCAAAACGGTAATGGCTAACAGAATGACATGTTTCACTCGCACTGGTCGAACACCCACATAATCCAAGCATCGAGCAAGACCATGCTCTAGCATAATCTCTATAATATCCATTTGCCGAAAAAGCCGCCGAGGCTCGCATTAATTGCGTCTGATCTGGTTCTACTCAGGCGATTTATCAGGATCTGGTGTGGTCGTTGGTGTCGGTGTTGGTGCAGGTGTCGTCACTGGCTGAGGCGCAACCGCGGGCGTTTGCGATGGAGCGGAATAAGGCGTATAGGGCTTCGACGGCGTATCGACAGATTGCCTTGCTTCGACGGCATCGTTAGTTTTAGACGGTGCAGTTTCTACCGGTTCAGAGACAGGTCCGCGTTCGTGTGGCACGTCAAAGGTCTGACTGTCTTCAATCGGCACAGGTGAAAGATCCGTGGTCTCCAGATCTGCAGTGTTCATCGCATTGCGCTTGTTGTGCCTGGTATGCGAATGGGCAACAGTTGTCATCAACGATTGCGGACGCGGTGGCGGTGGCAAATATGGTGCATCCTCACTGGACATTGAAATTTTGTCCAGGTTGATATCGTCGAATGCTACCAGCGTAATGGATGTCGTGAGATTGCCGATCGATGCATTCATGATTTGACCGATGTCGCCAAGATCCTTTTGCAGCATCTTCGCATCGGCAATGCTGCCGTTTTGAGCGATGATTCTTGACTTGGTGTAAACAGGCGAACGGTCGTCTTTACCCAGATTGCAGACATATCCGAGCTTACGAAGAGCTTGTGCTACCTTCCAACCAAACTGCGGGTCAGTGGTGGCATTCTGAACACAGATAGAGAGATTTTTTCTGCTGACCGGCACCTCTATATCGGGGTTGGCCAAACGGGCAGCAACGTTCTTTGCCTCATAGCCTGTAACCCAGTCACCGTTGGGCGAGAACTCACCTGGTAACATAACGAATCTGATGTTCTCTTTGGGAACGCCATGGGCAAAATTCAGTGCCTCAATCAGTTGCATCTGAGTCATATCAGTATCGATATTCTTCTGCGCAATTCCGAGCAAAGCTGGAACGTGCACCCACGAGCGGGGATCGAGCATCTTCCGACTGACGGCATGCAAGAACATCTGTTGTCTCTGTACGCGCCCAATATCACCGAGTTCATCATGACGGAATCGGACGAAGCCCATCGCCTGATTTCCAGTGAGTGTATGAACGCCAGGCTCCAGGTCAATCTTGAGCTTCGCAGTCCAGTCCATGTACGCCATTTTTTTTGGCACTTCTACGGTGATACCACCCAGCTCATTCACCAGATGGGTGAGAGCCTGAATATTCATCACCACATAGTGATCGATAGGAACGCCGAGAAGCTGCGTGACAGCCGTTTTTGCATACTCCGGTCCGCCGATTGCGTTGGCAGAATTGATCTTCTGCACACCATACTTGCCGATGGCGGCTTCAGTATCTCTCGGAATATGCAGAACGGAAACCTTGTTGTTGGGCGGGTTCAAGAAAACCAGCATCATCGTGTCAGACCGACCGTTCAACGCCACTTTGTCTGCGTGCAAATGCCGGCCGGAGCCGTCGTAGACCACGTCGGTGCCCATAAACAAAATCGTCTCAGGTTGCGTGATGGTGGCAATCGAAACCCCCGGCACCTGAATTTTGGGCATGTTCGAGAAGTTGATATGCCGCCCGTTTGTATTGATCGGACCTGACGGCGATAAAACCAGCCACGCAATGATGGCAAGCAGTCCGACAATCACCACCCAGCCTACTTTTCTCAAATCAATTCTCTATCGCTGTGACTAATGAACTCTAGCTGCATGCCTTATTCCGCTCTGGTGATCTCCGCAAGCAGCCGCTGTAAGAGAACATCGTCCCTGAAACTGCGAATTCCCTAATAGAGTGTAACCGGTGACTGGCGTCAGCCGCCACTGTATCGAGTCCGCAAAACCAGCTGATTATCCTGTGAAGTGCCATCCCAGGTCAATTTTAAGGTTAATGAGTGTATTTTTTGTTTTCCCCCAAAAACGTTTGATTGAACGCAAACCGCCATAGAATCAAGCTTTACGGCTCTCACAACCGAGACACGAGATGCTTGTCAACCGCGAGTCTAAGAGGACCTTAAGTCGAGCCTGAGGGAAGGACCAAGCATTAGCGCGATGTCACCGAGAATCAGGAATAATCGGCGCCGCTCGTTTTTCTACAGGAGCAAAGTCTTGAGAACGATTTGTGTCGGCCGGCTGTGAATCTGCGGGAGGTCGATTGTTTGTTGCGTCGCCGCCCGGCATGTTTGTAACCGGCATCGTTGTTCCGCCAATTGAAGCAGGCTGACTGGTAGGCTGGGCGAGTTCTATCTGCGGATGACGTGTCATCACTATCCAACCGACAAAGCTAGGCACAACGACCGCTGCAAACACGATAAAAGCGATAAGAAGGTAATTCTTAGGTGCGGGTCTTTCATCCTCATAGTCTTCATCGTCGTCTTCGTCATAGTCATCGTCGTACTCGTCGTCGTCATGACTAACATCATCACGAGCAGCTTCCTTTTCAAAATCAGGTGAAGGCTTCGCCGCAGATTTGAGTACGGTATCGGCAGCGGTGGCAGAATCGCTATCGAACTTAGAGGTAACCGTTCCTGGATCAAGCGGAGGCGCAGATTGTTGAATAGACAGACGTGGAGCCGGATCAGGAGCTAGAGTCGGATTCGGATCAGGAGTCCGCGTCGGACTCGGAGCCGGAGCCGGAGTCAGAGCCGGAGCCGGAGTCAGAGCTGGAGCCGGAGCCCGCGTCGGATTCGGAGTCGGAGCCTGAGGCGGAGTCGGAGCCTGAGGCGGCGTCGGAGCCAGCGCCGGAGCCAGGGTCGGAGTAGGGGTAGGGGTAGCTTTGATCTGCCATGCCTGTTGCACAGTTTTCTTGCCAGTGTATTTTTTCCTGTACTCCTTAGCCCTCTGGTCAACTTCAGAGGCGACACGAGGCTGATTCATGTACTTGCGCAAAAGAATCGCATAGCTCTCCATCATGCTTCCAATCAGAGGAAAACCAGCCGGCAACCACTGCTCCCCAAGCGAGATTGCTTCTTCGTAGGTCCGCGCCGCTTCGTCAAAGCGCTCCAACTGCTCCTGACTCTTCGCGATCTTAAATGAAATGGCAATCGTATCGGCATGATGAATACTGAGCATGCGACTGCGCAGACCATGCAATCGACTGTATGTGCTCAAGGACTGAGCAAACTTCTCGCGGGCAAAATAGATGTCACCCAATCGCAGCAAGCAGGCATCTATATCTGGATGCGCCTCCGCATAGGTGCGAAGCAACATTGCCAACGACCGCTCGTACATTGGCTCGGCTTCTGCAATTCGCCCCTTCCGAAACATACGCTCAGCAAGCACAAGTGACTCAGCCACCTGCCGCAATTCTCTTTCTGTATCTCCCGAAGGCATATCCCCTATCCTAGACGATTGGCAACGCTGCACATTACCCACTTAACGTTTATGATGCGGTCCCGTCTTCTTCAAATCAACCATCAGGTGCGTACTCCGCATCAAAGCTGCGATCTGATTGTCGGCAGTGCTGACGGTGGTTTCGACAACCGTCATGCGCCCTTTGCGAATTACTTTCGCTTCAGCCCGCAATGGACCAACTGGATCGTTGGTGAGCAAGTTCACACTCAACTGTACTGAGTAGGGAAATTTCTTATCGGTGTCATGAGCGTCTTGCATTGGGCCGCCATGGATAGCAGCAGATGCCACCTCATCAGCGAGCGTAACGATGGCACCGGCATGGAAAACTCGAGTTGGCTGCATGACCATCTCAGTCAGGGGCAACTCACCGAGAGCATAACCATCACGAACTTCTATCATCTCGCCGCCCAGGGCGCTGAGCATATTCCACTTGTATTTAGTCGTCACACCGGGTCTCCCATATGGCTACAGAATCAACAGCGCACATAATAGCGGCATTGAAAAATATTTTTTGCACTTTCGGAATCAAATGTCGGGTCTCGTCGTCTATCGAAACAGGCGAGTTTGCCGAAGAGCACTGACCGACGTTATTAAGGCAGGACACAATGAATTTGAAGCCTCTTTTGCCAGCGGCAGCGCTGCTGGTGTTGATTATGCCTGGCAAAGCAATGAGCCACGACCACCACGATTTCGATGATGCGAACAACGGCGCAGTAGCGCAAGCAGGCTCACTTACTCCTTTCAGCAGTGTCGATGGTCGGCAGTACCTGAATGGCTCCGTCGATCAGTCCATTAACGGATTCGATCCACAGAGCTCATATCTCGGCGCCAATCAGTATGGGAATTACGGAGGTTCGGGCAACTATCCTTATGCATCCGGCACTTTCGCCAACAACAATGGCAATGGCCAGTTCGGTCGAGCCCACGTTCACAAACACAGCGGTTGCAACAGCCAGCGCAGCCAGATGGAAAACGCCATGCGCAATAACGGTACTTACGGCAATGCTTATGCCAACCCGGCGTATAGCAATGCAATGAGCAACATCAACAATCCGGCCATTAATCCTTTTGCGAACCCAGCCAATAGTCAGTATCCGATGAACAATCCCTATGCGCTGAACAATCCATACGCGGCAAACCCATACGCCATGCCCGGTTCACCATACGGAAACCCCAACGCCTCAGCATACAATGGCGTCCCCTACGCCAATCCTTACGCCTACCCGAACGGGAACGGCTACAACAACATCAATAATGGCTTTATCAACAACGCTACCAGTGCGAACAATTTGAGTCGACTCGGCAGCGTTCTAAGTGGCAGTGGACTCGGCAGCCTGGGCTCTTATGTCCAGAACGGCAGCTTGAACGGTGGGAGTTTAAGCAGTCTGCGTGGCTTATTGGGAATCTGATTGAGTTGGGCAGATTCATTCAAGCGGGGCGCTCTCGGGCGCCCTCCACTTTTTTGAGCGCAAAGAAAAAGACATTTCGGAACAGTGGCATTAAATATGCGTCCATATTGCCATTGCCGTAATAGGATTGATATGTTCCTCTGTGACGTCGAGAAACGATGAAAGAAATCGGGTCGATCGAAATATTTTTTGTGGAAGATAACGAGGTAATTCGGTATTGCCTTCGCAACTTCCTGAAGAAAATTCCCGATTTCACCCTGGTCGGTGAAGCGCCTGATGGCGAAAGCGCGCTTGAAGCGATTAAGCGGCTGAAGCCGTCCATAGCACTGGTCGACATCGGGCTGCCGGGGCTAAGCGGTATCGAAGTGACCAAGGCAATTAAGAAGTTCGATCCTGAGTTACGTGTGCTGATTCTCACCGCCAGCGATAACCAGAACGATATTTTCGACTCTCTGGATGCAGGAGCCGATGGTTACGTACTCAAAGGCGAATTCTCAGTCAACCTGGAAATGGCGATTCGCAGTGTCAAAGTCGGCTCCGTGTGGCTCGACCCGGGCATCGCCCGACAAGTTTTGCAAATGACCCAGCGGCAATTGACGCCCACAGTGGAACGGGCTCTGCAACCCATTGCCCACCTCTCAAAACAAGAAGAAGACGTTCTGCATGGTGTGGCCACTAGCAACTGTAAAGACGGCGTCTGCCTCGTTGATCCAACTTTTTTACGGAAGCTGAAGCGCTTCTCGCAGACGGGAAATCACCCAGCCGTCGAACCACCGCGCAAATCGACACTTTCTTCCAGCGAAGGATAGCAGAAGGAGTTTGGTTTGCGTTTAGATAAATGGCTAAAGGTATCACGCTTGATCAAGCGTCGGACTGTTGCACAGATGGCGTGCGACCAGGGTCGCGTCTTTGTGGATGACCGCCCCGCAAAATCTGCAAACGAGGTCAAGGTTGGCAGCAAAATTCACCTGGAGCTCGGTTCACGCGCTCTCACGGTGCAGGTTGCAGCTGTCCCTCCGGGCGCAGTGCCGGCCCAGGACGCGTCGACTCTCTACGAGATTTTAGAGGAAATTCGGCGCCCTCCGGAAGTTTTAGATTGGCTTCCAGACGAAGAATAGCGCCTTCCGGGACCGGGTTAATGAACCTGTTCTTGACCAGCCACTCGCGCCTTTTCCACATTGCGATGCGCTATCGCAGTTGACGCCACATCTGGTGCGACAAGATCAGCCAGCTTATTCACCAGCTTGACCGAGCCATGTCCGGTCAGATGAACAGTATCGATAAAATCATTGTCCGTGAAAGATTTCGTGTCGAAAAGATCGACAACCTGAGCGTGATACTTCGCTGCGTGCCTGGCAATATCGGCTTTATACAACTGATAGAAATTCGGCATCATAGCGCTCAGATTATCCTGACGCAAAGGCATATTGACCAGAATTACCTTCACCCCCCGCTCTTCTGCGAACCGCAAGAAATAGTCGAGGAAGTAGAGTTGAGCGTTGTAGATTTTTGGACGAAACGGTTGATAGCAGAATCTGTAGCACTGCAAATTATCGTTTTTCTCGATGAAAGCAGGATCCTCCGGTGCCACAGGAAGATTCTCTGCGTAGTCGAAAGCACTCGATTTGATACCGATTGCCATTGGAGGAATTATTTTCTTTGACTGAACGTTGGTTTCGACAATTGGCACCACGACACTTCGATAGTTCCGCTCAAACGTAGTCGCCAACTCATATTTACAGTTATAGATGGAGGAGATTTTGTTGCACAGATCCGTGAACCAAAAACTGATCCGGTCTATTGTCGACAAACGCGCATGCGGAGCCAATTCGCCAAGCTCACTGGTGTGGCTCATAAGCTCGAATTGCTCCGTTGTGTACGGCGCCTGCAAAAGATTGTCGAGAAGGTCTCGTGGCGCAATAGTGTAGATGATTGTGGATGGTGTCTTGTCACGAAGCAGTCCATTAGCCACAACTGCCACATCTGACGCATGCATGCCGGCCAGATTAAAGGCAAAAGTCTTTATCGGCACGCCAGTGCGCGCTTGCACGCCATCTTCCAACTGCCGAGAACGATTATGCTTGGTGGCGTTAATCGGGCTTTTCAGGTAGGTAGCATCACCTTCGTTGACGATGCGCGTCAGAAGCGACGAACCGAACATGACCACATCAGGAGTGTAAGGCAGTTCCTTATAGCCCTTTACTTGCCACCAGGTCCAACGATGGTTAGCGGCGTTAAAACGGTCGAAGTTGCCGCTGTCGAGCACGGCCCTGAAACCGATATCTGCGCACGCGAACAAAGACAGCGCGACAATTGCGCTGCTCCTGAACCAATTTGCAGACTGCTTTCTTAAGGTAATCAAAGTCCTCTATCCCCGCTGCACACGGTACCACAGCTACTTGGAAATTACCTTTGTAAACCCATCAGCCGGTTTACAAGAAGTGGTCTACTGAGGCTTTCGCGCGGCTCAGCGGGAGATAAAACCTCTTTAAAACAAGCGCAATCATAAACAGGACTGGGTTCGACAAATTGGAAACTGCGAATTTTGGTATGCTCAGAATGGAGTCTCGCCATCTCATTACTAGAAAAGTGAGGCATCATGTCAGAAACTGTGGATGACACTCAAAAAGTCAAACCCAAAACGTCACGTTCATCACGCTGGTCGACCAGTGGCGAAGCGCTTCAACACATCGCAAAAGCATTTTCCAATACGAAATTGAAAGTGCGCACTGCAGACAAGGTAACACTCGGTTTATTGCTGGCATCAACCGTAATGGCTGTTGTAGTCGTGTTGTTTCCGCAGTTTGCCTACACTACGGCGCTTCTATGCGACATATTTTTTGCGCTCACGATTATATTCTTCATCACGCAAAGACTGGGCATAGTCACAACTTTCAACGATAAACAAACCGTCTTCGCAACCGAACTGATGTTTGGCTTTCTCATTGCAGGCATTTTCATCGTCATTAATCTGACAGTGTTCGTCATGCAGAATTTCAGATAGCGTTGAATAGCGCGGATTAAATACCGATCTGGTCGCCAGTGCTCATGATCAGTGTGTTGCGCGATCTGACTCCGTTGACTATCACTTTCAGTGGTTGATTGTAGCCCCACGTGCCGTTGTTGAAACCCGTTGGCACACGAAAGACAATCTGAGTAGGCGTAACCGAATCGACTGGCGCACGCAGTTGACCCATGTAGACCGCAACGTTTGCCGGGTTAGTACCGAAGTTTTCTCCCGTTATCGTAACCGGAGCGTTCAGCCAGGCCCAGGTAGCGCTTAAGCTTTTCAGATAGGGCACGCCATTGATAGTGATCGGCAATTTCCCTGCATCCAGACCAGCACCACTGACGGTGACTGAGCCCGGTCCGTTCCCTGCTGTTTCTGGAACTTTGACGACGATTTGTGTCGAAGTTGCAGATACGACCTGTGCTTGTTTGCCGTTGATAGAAACCTGGTTGTCGGCGGGGTCAGCACATAAATTTGTTCCGTTGATGGCAAGCGTACTGCCCGCGCCGACGGCTTCAGGTGACACGCTTGTTATGAGCGGTTTGGGTGTTGTCAGCCTCCATCCAAAAGTCGCGCCCTTCGGTCCCTGAGCTGTGATCAAGATTTGATTCCCGCCCCAGCCAAGATCTCCAGTAACGTTCGTTGTGAATGATTTCTCTTTGCCGAAAGCTTGCTCTGTGACATACGGCAAGCTCGAAGATGAGATCCTTAGAGTCTTGAATGACGGTGCAGTGGCATCGCCGTTGTAATAAGTCAGATACAACTGAAGCTTCTCCTGCCCCTTCTGCAAATCGATGGATTGAGATGTATTAATCCCCGCGGCAGATGTCGCAACAAGATTTGGTGATGATTCGGCAATGGTGATCTCTTCTGCATAGCTGGGTGCAGCACTGAGCAGTGCAACGCACGAAATCAGCAAACTTTTACGCATGACATGTCTCCTCGTTGGAATCACGCGCATTGTATCGCACTCCAGTAACGCTCGAGCATGATTGAAAATTCGCGTCTCGATATGTTGTTGGGATGTCCCAAATTGTGACTACTCGCCGTCTGTGTAAGTGAGCCTGTGTGCGCGCCTATTCCGGATCCATATATTCACGCAGACGGCGGCTTCTGTTGGGATGACGCAATTTCCGCAATGCCTTAGCTTCAATCTGCCGAATACGTTCTCTGGTCACACCAAACAACTGACCCACTTCTTCGAGAGTGCGTTGGCGGCCATCATCAAGACCGAATCTAAGCCGGAGAACATCCCGCTCACGCGGCGACAAACCTTCCATCACCTGAATGATGTCATCGCGAAGCAACTCTGCGGTGACTGAACTGGCGGGCGTACTGGTATCTTTGTCTTCGATAAAGTCGCCAAGTTTGCTGTCTTCTTCTTTACCGACAGGCGTTTCAAGCGAAACCGGTTCTTGCGCAACCTTAACTATGTCGCGCAACTTGCTGACTGTAATTTCCATGGCTGTAGCCAGTTCTTCCTCAGTTGGCTTGCGACCCTTCTCTTGCGCCAACTGACGGGTTATCTTCTTCAGTCTATTGATTGTCTCAACCATGTGCACAGGAATACGGATTGTTCGCGCCTGGTCAGCAATCGATCTGGTTATCGCCTGACGAATCCACCAGGTGGCATAAGTGCTGAATTTGTAGCCCCGCTCATGGTCGAATTTTTCAGCGCCACGAATCAGTCCGAGATTTCCTTCCTGAATCAAGTCGAGGAACAACATGCCGCGTCCAACATATTTTTTGGCAATAGACACTACTAACCGAAGGTTTGCCTGCACGAGTTTACGCTTGGCGATGGCACCATCGGCGCCACCAAGCTCGATGCGACGCGCCAATTCGATTTCTTGAGCAGCCGTCAACAATGGAATACGACCGATCTCTCGCAGGTACATACGCACAGGATCGTCTGAAGCTAAGCCTCTGGAAGCGGCTTCGGCAAACTGCTCTGGGTCGGAGTCATCGATTTTATCGTCGTCGAAACCACCCATAAAAACTGGATCATCATTGGTTTCCTCGCCGTCAGAGCTGCGACTGGCGCGGGTCGGCAACTCATCTTCGTCGTCGCCCTCATGAACGAGCATCTCTTCAAGCCCGGTCCGCTCACGCTCTTTGCCTGCTTCTTCAAGCTTGTCGAGCTTAGTGATGAAGGTATCTTCTTTGTCTTTACTCTTGGTCACGAAGCAGGTCTCCAGTGAGGAAAATCAGATTTTACTACGCTGCCATTGCAGCTTCGATATTTCGTTTGAACTCGTCCAGCTCTTCCAATGTCTCCAGTGTTGTCGTAGTGCGATTGAGCATATTCAATTTGCTAATTCTACTCTGCAATGCCAAAAGATCAGTGTCATTGTCGGCAGCGTTAAGCAGGGCTTTTAAATTGGCCAGAATCCTGTTCACCTTCTCCGATAGGAGCCGTTTCTTACATTGAAACAACAGCACATCGATCGGCATCTTCATTTTTCGAATTTCGTCGACACGTTCAATTACTTCGACAAAGGCAGCCGATGCCTCAATCTCCGGAGCAAGCCTATCCATCAGCTTGAACTGTAAGTCTTCGACAGTGTTGAAATCGGTGCCGACGCCCTCGATACACTCCTTGATAAATTGATTAACAGGAGTGAGGAAATATTCATTTTCCAGAGCCGCGGCTGTTCTGTCATAGTCTTCACGCGATGTGAAATAGAGCGCGAGCAGTTGCTGCTCTGCCTCGACGTGACCGACTTTGACCGGCCCGCGCTGGCTCGAACGCGGGCGAGACGGGGCATTGCCGGGATTGACGCCGATGCGATTATCTTTGCGGTATTGCGAAACGTCTGACAACAGCTCTTCTTCGCGAACCCCAACTTTCATCGACAGTTGGCGAATGTACTCTCCGCGCTCAACGCTATTCTTTATTTGAGCGAGAATAGGTATAACCTTGCGGGCCGCATCGATTTTACCGACGTGGCTGCCGATATCGCATTCGTCGAGAGCCTGATCTAACTGATAGTCGACCAGAAGCGGCGCGTTCTCGATTGCCTCAGCAAAGGCCTCAGGTCCACCTTCCGAGCGCAAACACTCATCTGGATCTTTAGCACCAGGAATTCTCAAAACACGCAATTCGAGCCCCACTCCATCGGCAACCTGCTGCAGCATATGTGCGCCTCTCTCGATGGCTGAAGCACCGGCGGCGTCGGCATCGAAAGCGAGATAAACGCGTTTTGATTCCGTATAACGCACAAGAGAACGTGCCTGAGCCTCAGACAGAGCGGTTCCGCAGGTGGCTACCGTGTTGGTAAAACCAAATTGATGGGGAGTGATTGCATCGAAGTATCCTTCCACAACGATGACAGCATCCCTGGCCTTGATTGACTCCTTAGCCAGGTTGAAAGCATAGAGCTGACGGTTCTTTACGTAAATCAGGCTTTCCGGAGAATTAACATATTTGGCGTCATCATTGCCCAGGGTTCTGCCACCAAATGCGATGACTTGCCCGCGATCGTCGCAAATCGGAATCATCAAACGATTGCGAAAGAGATCGTAGAAACTGTTTGTCTCGTGTTTGCGCCGAACGAGACCGGCTTCCTCGAGCGTCGCCGGAGCGACTTTGGTTGTACTGGTCAAATAGTTGAGCAAACCATCCCAGGTGGGTCCAGCGTAGCCTATTTTGAAGCGCTCGATGATGTCTTCAGGAATGCCGCGTTTGCTCAGGTAGTCGCGAGCGACCGCCCCCTGAGCCGGATCATGCAAAAGCCGTATGAAGTACTGACTGGCTTGCTGATAGAGCATCAGCATGTGTGTGCGCTTGTCGTATTCCTCTCGCTGTTCGGCTGTTTCGACAAGTTGAACGCCATATTTGTGAGCCAATTCCCTGACCGCTGAAGGGAAATCCATCCCTTTAATTTTCATGAGAAAGGCGTAAACGTCGCCCTTTGCATGGCAGCCGAAGCAATGGAAAAATCCCTTATCAGGCACGACCGAAAATGAAGCAGAACGCTCCTCATGGAAAGGACAGCGTCCCATGTAACTGGTGCCGCTCCGCTTCATCGTCACATGTTCAGAGACGACTTCGAGAATGTTGGCGCGACTCCGCACTTCGGCTATATCGTCGTGTGAAATAGTACTCAAGCACGCACTCCCCAACGAATCGCCAGGTCACTCTCTCACGCGAGCAGAGTTCGCTTACGACGGCAGCCCTGGAGGGGTGGTTCGCCCGACACCCCTGAGTTTTTATAGCACGATGCCAGCCGCCAACATTCCGGCTGAGAGGTTAATTTCCTAGATCTAAATATGCGTTTTCCGCTAATATGTCCATCGCTATTATCACCGCATGTCGAGGAGCAGGTTTATGAAAACCCTGATCAAAAATGGACGCATCATCACGGCTGTAGATGACTATTTCGGCGACATTTTGATTGAAGATGGCGTCATATCCGTAATCGGCAAGCAATTAGACATGGAAGCGGATCAGGTGATCGACGCAAAAGACCGCCTGGTCATTCCTGGCGGCATCGATGCACACACTCACATGGACATGCCTTTCGGCGGAACCACATCCGCAGACGATTTCCGGACCGGAACCCTGGCTGCTGCGCACGGCGGAACGACCACCATTATTGACTTCGCCATCCAGAACAAAGGCCAGTCTATTATCGAGGCGCTTGATACCTGGCATGAGAAAGCCCAGGGTAAAACTGCTATTGACTACGGTTTCCATATGATCGTGACAGATTTGCCTCACGAACGTTTAAAGGAAATCAAGCGCCTGATCAACGACGAGGGCGTCACCAGCTTCAAGATGTTTATGGCTTATCCAGGTGTCTTGCTCGTCGACGACGCGACCATCTTCCGCGGCATGAGCTACGCAGGTGAGCATGGCGGCTTGGTTTGCATGCATGCGGAAAATGGCGTAGTAATCGACGAAATCGTGCAGCGAGCGCTGGCAAAAGGTCACACAGCCCCCAAGTACCATGCTTTGACTAGACCGACTCTGGCGGAAGCGGAGGGCGTAAATCGCGCCATTGCTCTGGCTGAAATGGCTGAGTCGCCAGTCTACATCGTCCACTTGAGCTGCTTCGATGCCCTCAAGAAGGTGAAAGAAGCTCGCGATGAGGGCATTCCGGCATTCGCTGAAACTTGCCCGCAGTATCTGTTCCTTGACTATTCAGACTACGAGCGCGAAGGCTTTGAAGGCGCGAAATACGTTATGACACCAGCATTGCGTGAGAAGTGGAACCAGGACGAGCTCTGGAAAGGCATTCGCATGAATGATTTGCAGGTCATCTCGACAGACCACTGCCCCTTCTGCATGAAAGAGCAGAAAGAACTGGGCAAAGACAACTTCGCTAAAATCCCCAATGGAGCGCCTGGAGTCGAAACCCGGATGAGTCTGCTCTATAACGGCGGGGTTGCCGCCGGTCGCATCTCTTTAAATCGTTTTGTTGAGATAACTTCAACTGCGCCGGCAAAAATCTTTGGACTCTTCCCACGTAAGGGTACGATTGCGGTTGGCTCGGATGCCGACATCGTAATTTTCAATCCAAACAAGAAGATGACAATAAGCGCCAAGACACATCACATGAATGTAGATTACAATCCGTATGAAGGCAGAATCGTTCAGGGGGTAACCGAGACTGTTCTCTCGCGTGGCAAGGTGGTAATCGAAAACGAGAGATATGTAGGAAAAGCGGGTGACGGCAAGTTTTTGAAGCGATCGACAGTTCAGCTTCGTCATCGGGAAGTCCCGGCGGTAGTGCACTAAAGTTTGCAAATTGTTCACACAGTGCGCATTAAGATCAATCAGTGGGTAATTAGGAACAGGCGACAGCAGGGATCAAGGGGGCACCGAAATGGGCTTTACAAAAGAATTCAACAAAATGGTGACTGAGGAACGTAATGAAAAAACCATGGACCTGGACGTCCTCGACACCGTTGATCTCGTAGAGCGAATTCAAAACGAAGATTTTGAAATTGCCAAAGGTGTACAGCAAGTCATTCCTGATATTGCTAAGGCTGTCGATATCATCACCGAGAAATTAAAAGACGGCGGCAGATTGATCTACTTCGGAGCCGGAACAAGCGGACGGCTGGGCGTTCTCGATGCAACTGAGTGCCCGCCCACTTTCGGTGTGGAATCGTCAGTCGTGCAGGCTTACATCGCCGGCGGCAAAGACGCTATGTTCCGTTCTTTTGAAGACGCTGAAGACTCGAAAGAGATGGGCATCCAGGACGTGGTCAGTGCCCAGGTAAACGCACGAGATGTCGTCATCGGTATCACAGCGAGCGGCAGAACTCCTTACGTAATCGGAGCTCTGCAGAAATCAAAAGAGCTCGGCGCTGCAACAGTTGGAATCGTAAACAACTTCAACTGCGCTCTCACTCAAGATTGTGACGTCTTAATCGCTGCAGTAGTCGGACCGGAAGCCTTGACTGGCTCTACCCGCATGAAAGCAGGTACTGCACAAAAAATGGTGCTGAACCTGATCACTACTTGCACGATGGTTCGCCTGGGTAAAGTCTACGAGAACCTGATGATTGACTTGCGCCCAACCAACGAAAAGTTGAGAGAGCGTGCGGTATCAATCATCTCGATCCTGGGCGATGTGCCGCGCCATCTGGCGGAAGGAGCGCTCGTTGCATCGCACGACCGCGCCAAAACAGCTATCCTCATGGTCAAGAGAAAACTGGGACGAGCTCAAGCAGAGCAACTGATCACAAAGTGCGATGGTTCATTGCGCAAAGCTCTGGTAGCCGATCTCAACGGCAACTAAGCCAAGGAGCGCACGCGTCCTCGCGCATGGAGCGCACGCGTCCCCGCGTGCATGGACCGCACGCGTCCCGCGTGCACAACCCATCACTCTGTGATGCTATAGCCTATCGCCAGCTTCGCCAGTGTGCGCCTTGATCCCATGTTCGGCCTGATAAGCCCTTATTTTGGGGAGTGCCTGTCGAGCTGCGATTTCGCCTGACTTAATAGCTGCGGCCATCTCATCGCGATTGAACGAACTCATCTTCATATAAGCGACCTTAGGCTCAATGATGATGTCCGCCTTGTCAACTGCTTTGTTTTCAATTTCCGAAAGAAGAATGCTGGTGATGCGATCACCGTAATCCATCATGGTGTCGTACTCTTTCTGGTCCACCTTCTCGAGATAAGCCTGCAAACGCACCGCCACCACAGCCGGTGCGCCTTCAGCTTCGGCAATTTCAGTTGGAAGATTGGCTCGCACACCGCCATCAACCAGTGTCTGCTCGCCGACTTTGACCGGTCTAAAAAATCCAGGCGCTGAATTGCTGGCACGAATAGCATCTGCAATGCTGCCTTTACTCAACCAGACCGCTCGCGTGGTCGTCAGATCAACAGCCGCACACGAGAATGGTATCGGCATCTGCTCTATGTTTGTCAATCCAGGCGGAAGGTGCTTAGCAACAAACTTAGAGAGCGATCTGCCGCTGTACAATCCAATTTGAGGATGAATGAGGACAGCGCGCGCCAGAAAGTAAGGACCAAAATAGGTAGCCGATTGCAGTTTTCGATTACTCGGGAAATATGCCTTTTTGAGCTCGCCTGACAGCGCCAGGCGCTCAATTTCGGCAACAGGCACGCCAGCTGCATACAGCCCACCAATCATCGCACCGATGCTGTTTCCCGCGACAAAGTCCGGCTTTATCCCTTCTGCATCCAGAACTTTGAGCACGCCTATGTGAGCGGCGCCTCGCGCACCACCTCCGGCAAGCGTCAACGCGAATCCACTTCTATGCTTGATGGGATTGAGCGACGCCCCCGAAGCATTCTCTTGAGTGGCAGAAGTAGCAGAAGACGGCGCAACGGTATCCTCAGGCGTCTGCTTAACAGCCTTACCATTCGGTATAGCCTTGCTGTCTGGCACAGCGAGATTGGCATCTGCTGCGTAAACTTGCGGTGCCTGAGACGTTAATACCCCCGCCTGAACCGTTAACATTCCCGCCATGGCTACGGCGCGACTGATCCAAAGATTTTTCACCTTCCACCTCTCGCTTATGTGCTGCAGAGGAGACGGCCGTAATACGGAATAGTTGCAAAACCGAGCGGCGATTTCTCGAATAATTTCGAACGGGTCAGGATTAAGACGCTTTCCTCACCTCCTGTTCAACTTGTGCCGCGTCTGAGTATCCCAGCTGAATCAACTCGTTATCGTGCGGATCGTCACCGTAAGTACCTGCCCCTGTCCAGGGAAGACGAGCACCCCGCGGACCTATGCCTGGCGCTCCCCACTCGATGCGTGATGTGCCTTGTTTGATCTGAGCAGCACCAGCTTCCTGCTGCAATACATAGCTCGGAAAACCCACCTCATGACCCATAACTCCAAACAACCAATTACCGTAGTCTTCGTATTCGGGGCGCCCGAGTTGGTCTTTTACAATCAGCTCCTGATTCTGGTCAGTTATAGTGCGAGTCGCTGGCGACTTCACATCCCAGACGCCACCATAATTCACTTTCTCATAGAAAAGCTTACCGTTATCGCTCCAGCTGCCCAGCGTGTCGAAAGAATAGACACGGTTCTTGTCGCACTGGTCCAGCATTTCCTTGAGCTGAATGTCGCGAGGAGTTTTCTGAATTGCTTTGGGAGCATCTTCCAGTTCTCGCGTATCAGCTAATCCTGAAACATCGCCAACCTGAGTTCCATCCTGGTCTACCCAATAGAGCAACTCGTCACGTCCAATCTCTTGATGATACTGTTGCACTTGTCCATCAGGTCCAGTCTTCTTTATGTAGTGACTTGCGACACCATCTGCCATTGTCGCTTCAACAAGCGTGCCGTCGGGATAACGAATTACTTTATCGACAAATTTCATATCACCGGTCTGACTCGTCAATTTTGATTGAATTTCGACGCCATCTTTGCTGCGAAAAGTCCTGAAACTGCCGTCTCCATTGCTTGTTACGACAGCACCATCTACTCGCACGCGGCGGCAACAATCAGCCTCGCCAGGACAATCTTCATTTCGAACCATGACATTGCCAGTTCGATTCGCCGTTATCGTGAACCGCCCTGGAATCGCCTCACCATTGGGGCCAACGGCGTGATACACAGGAACAACGGTTAACGGTGATTGAGAATCAGCGCCATCGTTCTTTGTCTCCCTTTTTATAGTGTCGGTCGAGAGGGTATAGGTAATTTTCTGATCGTCGGTATATCTCTGTAGCTTGTTGTCGATGACGTAGAGTTCGCGCACAGTCCCATTCGCGTCATGCGTAGTAATCCACTCCTCGTTGCCTGCGGCTTTGCGCATGGTCTGACCATTCGATGGCGGGTAGGTAGTGGTCTCGACACCATTGGCGGTGAGCACAACCACATTCTTCGTGTAGAGATCTGTCATCTGAACAGAATTAGCGCTTGAATCAAAATTTAGAAGGACACCTTCTCGCTGCATTTTATTATTCGAACTCTTCCAAACCCCCTGGGGATTACCGGGCTCGGAATTGATGAATTCTTCGTTCTCGAAACTACGATAGCGGACAGGCTGGTTCTGCTCATTGAATTCAATTTCAGAACCGGCCCCGTTCGCAGCTGACCAGTGCAATACCCGATTGCCATTTTCCTTCAGCTCTTCAAATGAGCTGGAAGATGCATCATCAATCGTAAGAGCTGGCAGATCAACACTTGGCTTTAGTGATTTTTCGGCAAGTTTACGAGTGCTTCCATTCTTCCGGCGCTCCCTCTCCACCTCCAGTTGCGCAACGTCTGAGGTCGACTTGTCAGCTTCACTCCGGATGTTTTTTTCAAGCTTCTGATGACTGTGGTACATAGGTCGTCTCCGCTGTTAATGACGACAAACGTAATACCTACTTGTAATGGAGTTGTTAAACAGAATTCGCGGATTTCTGAAAACTATCCAGAACAGGAATAGCTGCAAGGGCGCTAGATTACAGACAAAAACCAGATGCTGCAAGAAATTTGCAATAACTTTGCAGTACTTTGGCTTTACAGCCCTGACGAGCGTGAAACAAATGGTCCACAGACCTGAACAACACCATCGACAAGAACATACGCATACGAAACATGAAGGAACACATCACCACGTGTTGGATGAAGTGCACCGTCTAATGAAATCGGAACACACCTTGAACCACGCCAAGACGAACGAACAGCACAAGGGTGCGCAGCCGCATCACAGCACAGACAAAGCCGACCACATTGTATTTTCTCCCCTTTACGCTGAGAAAAACCATCCTGTTCCCAAACATGTAATCGACTTCGACCATCCAGCGCTGCATTTGAAAGCCATTGACGGCAGGAAACAAGACAGAATCGACGCTACTAAATCAGTTGAAGAGCACATACGCGCAGGCACGTTTAAAAAGGAAAGCGATGCAGGCAAACCAGTTGATTCTTTAAGACCTGAAGATAAGAACAAACCAGCCGAGTCTGCCAAACCTCCAAAAATAACTGTCCTTTATGAGAACAAAAACCCGGAAGCACACACACCACAACCCAATTACATAGTCAAAAAAGACGGCTCCATATCTGTCTTACGCAATCCCGAAGGACCGCCACATGACACCGATGTAGTGATTCAGGTGGACCGAGACGCAAAGCAAACAGGTGCACCTGATAAAGTACAGCAGAAATCAATAGACGATCTTGTTGCCTACCAGGGCGCTCGCATCATCGAAAAATTCGGCGCCGAACTAAAAGAAATTGCAACACCGCATGGCAAGCTCAAGCAAGTTGAAATCAATGACGCTCAAAACTTAGTAAGCGACAAAGTAGAACAAAAATTTGGTGATAAATTACCACCAGATGTGAGCAAATTCGCACCGCCCCCGATGCCCATTGATGTCAAACACACATCCGACATGATGAATCGCGTTCAAGGCAGCGGCGGTCATGTGACGGTACCACGCGAGTCTGCTCCTGGCAGACACCCGGGCGACGCTACTCCGGCAGGAGTGGACCAGATGATTCCAGCTCGCTCTGTGCCGCAGTCACCTAAGGAAACAGATTCAGTGGCTGCTGCAAAAGATGCGGCCGCAGCGCTTTTCGATCCGGAGCGAAAACACCCTTACCAGACCATCAAAGAGAATTCCGACCACAGTTATAGAATCGGAAGATACGGTCTAAATCAAGGCTTTACGCTGCTGGGACTGGCAGAGCTGATGGGCGTCGACCTGGGCGATCCGCCAGACATGGCAAAGCTTCAGGCTTACTTACAGCAACATCCTCAAGCGCTGGAAAAGTCTATCCAAGCATATGCCGCGAGAATCCAGCATGACGCGGATAACGCACATCTGTCGCCACACGATCCGTTGCGCGAATCAATTAAGCAGCTTCAGCACTTAGCTAAATCACTGGATAATCCGCAGTTCCAAAACGATTTCGTCAAGTTCCTGAACGACATGAACGGTTCAGGACAGCCGATTACACACGAGCGACTAGCCAGATTCATGCCGAAAGAGCTACAAGAGCTAATTGCAGAGAGTGGTATCACACACGAATCAAAACTCCTCGGCGAGAATCCACATCATCTCAGCGATAGAGGCGCGGGAACAATTGCTCTGGCAGTTCTATTGGGTCGCACCCCGAATACGTCCGACATTGAAAACGCTCAGTATGCAGACTACACCCGCGCCGGTTCGAACATGTACAAGTTAGCAGAGAGCCGCATGCAGAGCCTGGGAGACATTACGGTTAGTGATGCCCAGGGCAAAATTATTGCTGCTGCCGATCACAGTGTCGGCCGAGCTATGTGGCAGAAATACCTGGCAGGCGGAAGACTCGGTTGCGCCGCGTCAGTGTCAGCAGTGCTCAACGAAGCTGGATTTAGCTATGCCAGTGCAGTCGGCGTGTCGGCGTTGCAAGATCAGCTCCTTGCGCACGGCTGGACGATCTCCGGCAGCCCACGACCGGGAGACGTTGTTTGCGGTTATCGCAAGCCAAAAGGAAGCGGTCCCGGAGGATCAGCCCACACGGGCATCGTGGGACCAGACGGCACCTGGGACAACCACTCCAGCACCAAAATCTGGTCTCACGATCCGCTCTCGGCTTGGAACCGTCATGCGTATCCGGCAGGCGTAGTTTTCCTGCATCCTCCGGGCGCCTGACAGTCGGGCTGACAGCGCCACCACAACCGGTGCAGCTTTAACTTCGACAAGTTCAGTTGCAAGATTGCGCTGTAGTGGCAAAACGAGCTGCGACTCTCGATTAATTTGACGAGATGGTTTTCGTCTCATTGCGTGTTACGGTTTTCGGGAGATCGGGAGGTGTCAATATCGCTGCGCTTTATCGGTTGTCCAATATTCAAGTCTAATTTGGCTCTTGTGCCTTCGACAGCCAGATATAAGTCACGAGGGGGTGGTGCCTGCGAAACGCCAACACTTCTTATTTCAAAATCTTCAGAGCCTATTATCTGACCAGCTTTGATTGCTCGTTTTGCAAAGACAACAGATCTTTGAGGACCTTTAGGCAGTGGAATTGGAGTTTCAAAACGACGTTTAGTCTCCGCAGTGTATAGGGAGCCAACATTGACAGGCGTAGACGGCCCTGCCAACCAAGAAAACAGGAATGGTATTTTAGCCAGCTCTAAGCGGTCGTAAAACTTCGGAGGCAGACCTGATCCAACGAAGGCCCCGACTTCACCATCGAAGGAATATATTGTCGACAGGTGGTAGTACCCTTCACCCGGCTCGTACGCCTCTTGCCAGTGCTCTTCACTATCGCTTACCCAGACAAGCTCCGATAAATCAATAATTCGCCAACTGGGTTCAGTGACAGCAAACCAGTTATCGTCTCTCATGCGCGCAGTTTGGATGACCACCTCAACTGAGCTGCAAATCAGTTCCTTCGCTGCACGACGGGACAAACTCGGATCGGTCTCACGAAGACGAGCCTCGAGCTGCAGCAAGCCCTTAGCAGGCGAATCCGCAGAAATCGTAAGTATGCTTCCCAAAGAAGCATTGTTCATCACCTGCAGAAGCGTTGCAGGAGCGAGACTCGAGCAATTTCCAATGATACCGTCGAAGTTTGTCGCATCACGCCCAATGCATGCGCATAACCCCTGGACTAACTCAGATCTTCCCGCATCCTCGTCAGCACAGACAAGGATATTGAACTTGCCGCGCATACACGCTTGCAATATGAGAGACATTGCTTGGGTCAACGCCCCTCTCATCCAGAGATCATTGTGAATCGGCTCTTCTTTCATTCCAGCGCTTCACCTCATCGATCCAGTTAACGTGATCTCTTTCGTTAACCTACCCAAATCCGGCAGCAATGTCTGTGCCAGGTTTGGAAATCGCTCATGGATGATTTAAGCTGGAAACCCAAAGGCGAGCTAGTTCTTTCAATGTGTTGGCTGGTCGACGCTATGCATATCGCAAACCGGGAGTATTCATGTCCTGTTTGAACCAGCGAAGGAATTTGCGGCCAAAACTTCTATGCTTACGATGCGAGAGAACGATGCTCTTCGTCTGCTGCGCCCGATGACAAACATAAGGATTAGAATCTTCAGTGAGCTTTTCCAACAGTTCAATCGGCGTATTAATATCATCTGCCAGACCCAGTCTGACATTTACGTCCTCATCGAAAGCAAGTCTGAAACTTATCGTAGCCGGAGTTGAAGGGTTAGTACCCACAGCAACTCGAACATCGGCATTAGGGTCAGATGATAAAAGCTCCAAAATCTTCTTAGACGCTCGTGGATTCTCGGCGACTCTCAATCGAATCCGATCAACATCGCTATGTGCCATTGCTTCCAGCAGCTCGGGAGAACAGCTCTGGCTGCCGGCTTTTATGTAATTTCCAAGTACATCTCCGTATAATTTTGCTCCCAACATCTCTTGAAACCTCCGTCAGTCTATTTAGCTAGAGCTGGCTTTCAAAGCCAGTTGAAGGAAAATAGCCATCAAGAAATACCATCAAAACATCGAGGATCTCTCTGGCAGGCAACATTTATTTCGGCAGCCTCAGAAGCACTGAGGCTGCCCTTTTTCATAATTTTCCAGCATGGCGTGCCGGTGATTCTACGTTTTAGGACTATTCAATTTTATCATCGTCAAAACTGGCGCAAACCCTCCTTTGAAGCAGAATCTGGGCTGATCACAACGAAGGAAAATTGAACCTTCCAATAAACTTTTATAGCAAAAAATTCTGTCAATCACAACAGATTTATATTTCCTTTGCAATCGCCAAATCGGTTACAGAAGCGCCCTCTGCGCCATATAATCTGCACCCAGCAATCGCTCCTTGAAAAGCTGCGCTTGCGCGCCAACTGTTGCCGGCGAGACGTTCGTAAAAAAGACGATGTACTGGTTCGTCACTCTGCCATCAAAGTAGTATTCATCCAGACTGATCAACTTGAGCCCGCACTCAGCCCCGGCGTCCAGCACTCGTTGCTTCTCCGCTGCGAATTGAAAACTTACCAGCACGTGGGTTCCCCCGCTCATGGGGGCGATCTGAATCTGCTTCTCGAACGCCATCGACAAACTGTAAATCAGAGCCTGCCTGCGTTTTCTGTAGCTCTTTTGCAACTTTGCGACCAGGTTGTCGATCTCTCCTGCGGCGAGCAAATCTTTAAGGGCCGACAGTTCGATGCTAATCGGTGGTCTATTAATCATTGCTCTCAGGCGCCTCAACGCCGGTACCAATCGTTGCGGAACAACGAGAAAGCAGGCGTTCGAAAGGGGAAAGAGCAGTTTCCAGAACGAATACAGGTAGATAATTTGCTCGGCTGCCTTTTGCTGCATGCAGGGCACCGCCGGTCTTCCATGACAGAAGTCTGTGTCCCAGCCGTCTTCTACAATCAAGCAATCGTTTCTTTTCGCCCATTGGATAATCGAATCTTGCCGCTCTTCGCTCATCACGATACCGGTCGGGTCCTGGCTTACAGGTGTCACGTACAACACTTTTGGGCTGGTAGCCAGAGCGTCGAGGTTCTCAACCATCATGCCACCATAATCAATACCGTTGGCGATCACGCGGGCGCCGGCGGCGGCGAAAATCTTCGACACACCGATGTATCCCGGCTCTTCTATGACGGCTGTGTCATTTGGTTTGATCAACAATCTGGCGATCGTGTCAAGCGCTTGATCTGTATTGGTATAGACCGAGATTTGTTCCGGCGAGCAGTTCAGCCCCCTGGTTGCTCTCAAGAA
The DNA here is from genome assembly GCA_003963305.1 of Candidatus Melainabacteria bacterium. Classification (NCBI taxonomy): domain Bacteria; kingdom Bacillati; phylum Candidatus Melainabacteria; species Candidatus Melainabacteria bacterium. The sequence goes on from RXJR01000024.1 coordinate 280,640, forward strand.
CCTACAGACTTGCTGTCGCAGGTCTAGTGCGCCGAGATCGTCGATCTCATCCGTGCGTCCGAGCTGCTTGCAGTTTTTGATTATCAGTTCTCGCCATCGCTTCACAGGCAGCAGGGCTTGAGGTACAGCTGCTTTGGTAACGTCTTCCACAGGCAGGGGTTGCTGTGCACTGCCGAGAATTTCGTTTGCGCTCAAATCATCTACCAACATCAGTTCGTGCATCTGCGCAGATTGGGTGGAATAGTCCAGTGGCGGCGGTGCGTTCACAATCAAGCCTTTTCCCTTGATCGCCTCAATCAGCCCTTTGCCAATTAGCTGACCATAAGCTCGCACTACCGTTCCCCTGGCTAAAAGCAAAGTGCGAGCGAACTCCCGACTGGAAGGTAACATCTGCCCAGGCTCCAGTCTTCCGCTCTCAATGCTCAATTCAAGGTGACGAGCAAGTTGCTCAAACAACGGTGTGGATGAACTGTGATCGAGTCTGATGGCTAGATTAACACGCATATACTGATTGTACCAGTGGACCAGTTTTCTTGACGCTTTATGGCTCCTGCAAACTGGCTGTAGCTTTTGCAAGCCGCGAGAGCAATGGAGATTCGACTAGACCAGTAGTCCAGTTTGGCGACCCAGTTGTAAATAGACGCTAGGCACAGGAGCCAAGATCAGCACGAAGTGTTGATCTTGGTCTAATGTATGACATCTATGATTGCTTCACGAATGTCGCTTAGGAGAGGTTGTAATTGCAATAACTTCCTCTGTCAGTGCAGCTAAAACCAACAAGAAACTTCCTAATCACCAAAGGCAGACGTAATAAAAGCCGAATCAAGGCGTGTGTAAGCGCATATCGTCGTCAGTGGTTAGAAGCATCAATCCAAAGCACAGCTACCCCGTCTCTGGCAGGGAGTGTTTTGGAGCGGCAGAGTGGTCTGAAGTTCTGCATGCAATCAGGGATCTGCTTACGAGCAAAATCTCCTGCAAACAGTTGACTCACTGCCCCTACGGGGGTGTACTTCGCTAAGGCGAGGAAAGGAAACTACCAATGCGTTTTTATCATTTGCCACAATGCCCACGTTGTGATTCGGGCAAGATACCCCGCGTTGTCGTCGACTTCAGCAACGCTGATTGCACCGACGAGCGCTTTTGCGGTTCGTGCAGCACGAAGCTGACCGGTATTACGCCGTTCTCAATCGATGATGAGCGTACGATTCAGGCAGTGAAAGGGCTGATCAGCAAGAAGCACGGCGACGGTGGCGAAACGGTAGGCGAGTTCGAGATCGTTGAATGGGCCTACTTCAGGACCGATCCTTGCCAACCCGACTACTATGTTGTGCTCCAGGCGCGCGACGCACCGGGCTACACTGTGGAGATTCAAGCAATTAAGAAGAAGAACTCCGTTGTGACTTTCAGGCCGGTGTACCCGGACGATGAGCATAAGGTGCTGCGGCGTGCCACCATGCCGCATGTGCTGGTGCAGGCGATCGATGCTATGAACGGTCTGGGCTTTCGTGGCTGTCAGCGCAGCCATGACAGGCACGAGAATTGGGTCTATCTTGATCTGCCACCGCAAGAGTCCGACCGCCTCTACTGGCGAATCAAGATGTCCTGGCCGCAACCTCGCATCAGATCTCTTTGATAGGCAACATTTATTTCGGCAGCCTCAGAACCACTGAGGCTGCCCCTTTTCATTTATGTTTCCCTTAAAATTGCGAAATCGATTACAGAGACGGACTTTTGGTCCATGCAGATGCACGAAATGCAACCTTTTTCCGAACTTTAGCCCGCATACTCCTAATCAGCAAAGCCGAAAGCGTTAACATCAACGAGGCAAAGCAATGGAGAGTGTATGACGACGGCGAAGAAGTTTCTGGCAAGTTTGGTTATCGTCTTAGGTAATGGTGGCATTTTCGTTACTTGCATGAATGGCGCCTCAGCAACGCCAGCTAATGATGCTTATTTAAAGGCCCATGCACTCAATGCTCAATCGAAATTCGCCGAAGCCCTGCCGCTTCTCGATCAAGCGATCGAGCTGGATCCGAAACTCACCGACGCCTATATAAGCAGATCATTTTCCTACGGCAAATTGGGACAAATACAGAAAGCACTGAAAGACGTTCAAAAGGCGCTGGATATCGACTCAAACAACGAAGTCGCATACAACAACCGCGGATTTCTTTTCTTGCGGCTCGGACAATACGACAAAGCAATCTCAGATTTCAGTAAAGCTGTGGCGCTCAATCCAGATGATGAGGCAGCATGGGCAAATCGGGCGGAAGCTTACTGGCGTGCCGGAGATGCCGATGACGCCTTGACAGATTGCTCTAAAGCGATTGGATTCGGACTTGGGGATGCCGACCCGTACATCACCCGCGGTGACATTTTAGCCAGTCAGGGCGAATCTCTTCGCGCAATCAGTGACTACGACACCGCTATCGGCTATCATCCGACCACCGCAAATTCGTTTCACGAGCCGGGCGAAGTTTACTTCAAACGAGCCCAGCAGCGCCATTTGCTTGAAACGAAAGATATTAACGAAGCCAAAAATAGTGGATATCCCGTGGAAATGGCTGAAACGATAAGCGCAATCAAAAACAAATTGAAAAAATCCAACACAACTGCTGACCTTTCCACGTCGCTTCAAAGTGCCGTGAATCGAAAACAAATCGACTCATGTTCGGTCATTGACGAAAATACAGTGGAAATACAGCTGAAAAATCCGTGTTCGGCTCGACTGGTGAGCAAACTGATTGGCTGGAATTCACCATATTTGGTATCACCAGACGTGCACCAGAGGAACTGGGAAATACAGGTCCCCAGAGACAGAATGGGAAAGATTGAAGGCTCCAGAATTGCCACTACTTATCCCCAAATTGGGGCTTGGACAGTGCGGGCGTCCGTCGATGGCAGACCGACAGGCGAGCTTCCCGAGACTGTTGCTGGTGCCTCTCCTGCTTACAACCTTGCCGTTTATGACTCTGGAATCACAACCGTCCGTCTGGTACTGGAAAACAGATGAGTCGGACTTCACCTGAGAGCCGGGTCTAGTCACAAAAGGCTACGCAGAATGGTTAGGTATTGTCTTTGAGTAGCGTTGTCACCTGTGAACAAATCTTGTAGTCCGACGAGTTCGGCTACGCCGGTACTCAAACGCCCTGATACCGAGCTGGCTAAGCTTTTATGTTTATCATATCGTCGCTCGTAAGTTGTAAGTGAATCTTTTCCTTTGGTAGTGTCAAAACAACTTCTCTTTTCTTCTCTTTTTAAGTAGCAACAACCTTTTACGAAACATACATCTAGCCACCTGCACAAGACTGAGTCTTGAGCTTTAAACCAGGATTTTTCCAAACGCTTCACACATCTGCACTATCTGTGGTGAGACAATCATCACGTTGTCGAATTCCCAGGTGCAGATGCTCTGAACGAAGGACTTGTCATGAAAATAGTCAAAGCTACCGCGCTCTACGAAGAGTGGGTCAAAAGCTTTATTACCATCGTTGTAGCCGATCTCGAAGCGAAGCATCAGATGATGGCTGACGATGAGTTTGCTTTTCTGCGCGCCACGTTCTACCGTTGGGCGCAGCTTTTCCCGGAACTATGTCCCGATTTGCAAAACGCACCGGTCGTCAACTCGATTGGTGATTTGCACGTCGAGCAATACAGCACCTGGCGTGACAGCGAGGCGCGATTGATACTGGGCATCGCCGATTTCGACGAAGCTTACCAGCTGCCTTACACATTCGATCTGGTTCGGCTCGCCACCAGCGCCTGCAAGGCCATCGAAGTGGGCGACCTCGGTATAACCAAGACGAAAGCCTGCCAGGCGATCTTGCAGGGCTACATCGCTAGCATTGCCTGTGGTGGCAAGCCAATTGTCCTGGAAGAAGACAACCCGGAACTGCGCGCCATGGCGATAGCCAGACTGGCAGTACCGTCGCACTTCTGGCGCAAGCTCGACAGCCAGTGCCGGTCGGTAAAGACGCTCACGGAGCGAGCCCAAATGGCGGTTGAGAGCATTCTGCCGAAGCCGACACCGAAGTATCAATGCTTCCAGCGCCGTGCCGGTGTGGGAAGCCTCGGACGCCAGCGCTTTGTCATCACCGCCAATCACAACGGTGCGCGCATCGCTCGTGAGGCCAAGGCACTGCTTCCGTCAGCCTGTTCGTGGGCATACGGCGAGAAGAAGCCATCGTCGCACCTGCAGGAGATTCTCGACGCATCGGTGCGTTCGCCGGATCCCTACCTGAAGACAAAAGGCAAATGGGTGATTCGCAGGCTCTCACCCTCATGTTCGAAGATGGAGCTGAGTGCTCTGCCCAAAGTGCGTGACGAAGCGGCGCTGCTCTGGGCAATGGGTTTCGAGGCTGCGAACGTTCATTTGGGAACGGCTGGCGTCGCCGCGAAAATCAAGAAAGACTTCGCAAAGCGCTCGGCTGACTGGCTGCGGCGTGCAGTTGACGTCATGAGTGATGCGGTGCGGCAAGATTACAAAGACTGGAGACGGTCGCGTAATTTGACTGGCGCTTGAGGCATCAGTTTCGATCGTGGAAGGTGCCGGTTGCTGTTGCAACCGGCATCTGACCATGATTTCAAAAAAAAGCTCACTGTATACGCATGCATATAGTATAAAATGGCAGGCACGAGGCTCGGCACGAGGCGCTTCACGAAACATCCATACCGCGCTGGTATGAATACATCATCCAGAACAGTGGAGTACAGCTCATGAAACAAGCCTCTCTTCTGCCAGTGCTGACAATGTGCCTATTGTTCAGCGCGGCTCTAATTCCGCCCGCCGCTCACGCCGAGAAAGTTTTGGAAGGGCAGGTCTGCTCAGCCCGGGTGCACGCGTTAACTACCGACATCGACTGGTATAAATCGCTCAACAAAGCCGAAGACGAAGCCCAGAAGCAAGGCAAATTGATTTTCTGGCTGCATATACTTGGCAAAATTGACGGCGCCACGTGAAGTGCGGGAAACAGCTTGAGAGCCGTGTCGCTCTCTACGGACCCGGCTTTCTTGATGCTCAAAGATCAGTTCATTTGCGGCTTTCATGATATTTCCCATGAAAAATATGCCGGCGCATCCGGCAAACACAAGCCCGATGAACAAGCGGTTGACACCACAAATGGTGCGGGACCGCACAACATTCAGATGTTCGTTCTGGCTCCAGACGGCACAGTGCTTACGTGTCTTCCCAGTTACTGGAATGCTTCCGATCTGGCCCAGGAACTCGTCCTGGCACAACAACTCTACCGAGTTTGGATAGACCCCAACATTTCGCTGGCTGAAAAGAAAGCCACATTCAGTCAGATGCAAGTGGCGCACTTACAGCAGCACTCTAAAGCAGAGAGCAACCGCAGCCGCATGCAAGGTTTCGACATACAGTTCGAGGCCCAGAAGCGGCTTGGTGTCACCGATGTTTTCTACAACCCCGGCGCAGTGGACCCATCCGGTAAAAACATTCCGCCTCGAAACGTCAAAACAACTGACGTAATAATGCATGAGCGCATGGCCATGCGCCCATTTGTTCCTTACGAGCAGTTCGATACGGCTGCTTACTCGAGCTACGGAAAAAACCTGTACGACAAACATGAACAGTTTAGAGACCCAAACACAGGTCAAATCGCGCAGGGCGCTGATCTTAAGTCAGAACCCTTTATCGGCAATGACCCACGCGCCCATCCAGTCGAGACGAAAATCAAAAAACAAGGTCCCAGAGTACTCTCCGGACTGTTGCGTTACGGCTTACGTGCTGCAATGTATGCAAGATAACTACTCTAAGCCTCGTAACGGACTCTAGCGCCAGCGTGACGTACTGTAGCGCCAGCCTGACGTGACTGTAGCGTCAAAGTAACGGACTGTGCGCAAAGTAACGGACTGTACGCCAAGGTTCGCACATGCGCGCTAGCGGAATGTTTCGCGCGAGCTAGTCAAACTCGCTTTCTGTGGAAATCTCAAAAGGCTTCAAAGCCAGATTCCAAATAAGTAAACGATTGTCTCTCAACATTCCTGATGATGGGCTGAAAGACTGCACTGCTAATCGATACACGATTCTTGACAATCGGCGGCTGATAGGAATTATCTAGCGAGCCTCTGTCATCCGCCCCAGCTAGTTCTGTAAGCTCAGGGTACAACCGTACACATGCCTCTCCGAAGGACACCAATCCAAAACCTCAAGCTCAGAAGCCTTTCCTTTGAACCACTCACTGCTACAAGCAGACCAGGAAACCATATCCTGAACTCGCAACCACCAGGAATAGCCCTGACCAGACTTTCGCGAGTTCGCACAACCTGAAGGGAACCCAAAATGCGCAGGCATGGCTTGACCGTAATATTCGGTCTCGTTGTTGTCGCCTTCTTCGCGCTCGTGGCCGCACAGTACTATGCCTGGACAAGCTTCGAAGCTTACTGCCAGGTGAGAGCCGCGGAACTTTGCCTCGTAGTCGGTCTGTTCGCAGTCTTCTACGTCGTCGCCGGACTCTGTCGGCTGATCGACTACTGCCGATGGAAGCTGCATCAGTTTCGCCAGTCGCGACTGAAGCGCGCAGACCGTTCATCTCGAGCTGCTCAGAAATAAGCAGGTCGAGGGTACATTTTTCATCCACTGTCAAGGAAATCGAATGCAAAATCTTCAACAACTGATCGCCGCAGGTTTCAATCGCGGGCACGATGACACGCCCGGAATGGACCGCACGGTCAGCGCTCTCGAATGGGCTTTCGCCAACATTGGCAACAGCGGCACCGCCTGCTGCTACGCCGACGACGCGGCTGGATACCTGGAAGCCAGGCTGATCGCAGCCTATGCTATCCAGAGCCTGGCGCATCACCGGGCTGGCGACATGCAAAAAGCTTTTCAGCAGTATCAGAAAGCTCGCGCTGTGTACGACCTGGCGACTGACAAATCGTCGGGCGGAGCCCTCTCGAAACAGGTTGATGCCGTGCTCTCCGATCTCGGACGCATGTTCGAACAGAAGCGCGCAGCAGCCTGACAGAACAACGCAGACAATAGAACCGCCCAGTTGATGTGCACCAAACCGGTGCGCATCACTGGACGCTTTTCAAAAAAAGACAGGGGTCTCATCATATTGCAGCACCTTGACTATTTCTTTGTTTTCGTTTTATTATAGAGTATAG